>JBOFMT010000086.1:0-3255 GCA_051658525.1 Erysipelotrichaceae bacterium
GATTGTAGTGGTTAGTAAACTAACACAACTACAATCTCAAGCTATGCCCGTTACCTGGAGCATAGAGAAAGGAAATTCATAGAATGGCGAAAAGAATTATAGATACAACTCCCTTACAAGATGGCTTTGTGATGCCAGGAGAGTTTGAGGAACATGCACAAACATGGATGGTTTGGCCAGAGCGTTGTGATAATTGGCGTTTAGGAGCAAAACCTGCACAACAT
Organism: Erysipelotrichaceae bacterium; assembly: GCA_051658525.1. GTDB lineage: Bacteria > Bacillota_I > Bacilli_A > Erysipelotrichales > Erysipelotrichaceae > JBOFMT01. The sequence goes on from JBOFMT010000086.1 coordinate 225, forward strand.
GCCTTTGTGGAAGTGGCAAAAACAATTGCTCGGTTTGAACCAGTTACGATGTGTGTTAGTAAAGCGCAATATGCGAATGCAAGAGCGCTATTACCAAGTGAGGTACGAATAGTAGAAATGAGCAACGATGATGCTTGGATGCGTGATATGGGTGCAACCTTTGTCAAGCATCCAGATGGACGGGTACGTGGTGTCGATTGGAGTTTTAATGCTTGGGGTGGACTTGTTGATGGCTTATATTTTCCTTGGGATCAAGACGATGCAGCAGCACAAAAGATGTGTGAATTGGAACGTTTGGATTCTTATCGTGTTAATGATTTTGTTTTAGAAGGTGGTTCGATTCATGTAGATGGGGATGGTACTTGTGTGGTGACAGAAGCTTGTTTGCTAAGTGAGGGGCGTAATCCAGACTTAAGCAAAGAAGAAATTACAGCTAAACTAAAAGCATACTTAGGGGTGGAAACTGTTATTTGGTTACCAAGAGGTATTTATTTGGATGAAACCAACGAGCATGTTGATAATATCTTCCAGTTTGTAAAACCGGGGGAATGTGTGCTTGCTTGGTGTGACGATAAAAATGATCCTCAATATGAGTTGAGTCATATGGCGTACGATGTACTTGCTAATAGTAAAGATGCGAAAGGAAGAAGTTTAAAGATTCATAAACTACATATCCCATCAACGGTGCTCATTAGTGAAGAAGAGTCGAAGGGTGTGGATGCGGTGGATGGCACGTTACCTAGAAATCCTGGGGATCGACAAGCTGCTAGTTATGTGAACTTCTATGTTTGTAACGGTGCGGTAATATTACCTGGATTTGATGATCCAATTTATGATCAATTAGCAAAAGAGAAATTAGAACAGATCTACGAAGAAAGAGAAGTTGTTCAAGTTTATGCACGTGAAATCATCCTTGGTGGTGGTAACATTCATTGCATCACGCAACAACAACCAAAATAACCATGGAACGAAAAAAAATAAACTTATTTTCCATGACGTTGTTTACCGTTTGTGGAATCTTAGTACTAGATACCTTTGTAGCTCCAGCCATCATTGGAGTTTCCAGTATTACGTTATGGATTTTAACCGCCGTGTTCTTCTTTGTACCATATGGGTTTGTCATTGCTGAACTTGGTGCTACCTATCCAGATAATGGTGGAATTTATGCTTGGATCAAACGCGCATTTGGTGATATGGTAGCAACACTCAATGGCTGGTTTTATTGGGTGAATGTAGCATTTTGGATGCCTGCGGTGTTTATCGCATTTGCATCGTGGTTTGCACTAGCCTATATTCCAGACTTAAGTGCTTGGGGCCAAGCGGGTATTGCAGTAGCGATGTGTTGGCTTATTGTTTTGATTGGGATTCGAGGAGTCGAATTATCAATTAAACTAACCAATGTAGCTGCCATTATGAAAGTAGCAGTATTACTTATTTTTGGAGTTTTAGGTATTATCTATGGAATGCAAAATGGATTCGCAAATTCCTTTACCTTACAAGACTTTATCCCAACCTTTGATAATGCTTTGATGTTTGCACCAGCAATCGTTTATAATTTCTTAGGCTTTGAGTTGATTAGTTCAATCGCAAACGAATTAGAAGATCCAAAACGAGATATTCCTAAAATGGCAATCTTAGCAGGGATCATCATTACGTTCTTATATGTATTTGGAACGTTTGGTGTTTTAGCAGCACTACCAGCCCAAGAAATTGAGTCTGCAACTGGATTCTTCTATGCATTACAAAATCTTTGTAGTGTATTTGGTGGGGCACAAGATATCGTCTTTAAAATACTAATCGGGGTTGCTCTGTTTACCCTTGTTTCTAATATGATTTCTTGGACCTTAGGTGCAGTAGAAACATTAGATGCAGCGGAATTAGAAAAGAAATCAAAACTGTTATCGCATAAACATTCGAAATATGGCACTGCCGACTATTCTTATATCGTAATGGGTGTCTTAGCTACCTTACTTATTGTCTTTAACTTTGCTTTGAGTGGAGACGCGAATGAAGTATTCTGGACAATTTTATCCTTTAGTTTTGTAATTTTCTTAATACCTTACGCTTTTGTATTTCCAGCAGCTTGGAAGTTGAGAATGCAAAACGGGGATGGGCAACAACCTTATAAAGTACCAGGTGGCAAAGCAGGACTAGCCATTTCTTGTATCTTAGGTACCCTATTTGTGATTGCTAGTATTGTCTTGTTATTCTGGACACCGTGGGATCCTGTTTATCATGGTACCTTAATTATTGGAACAATACTTACTGTTATTGCAGGATTCGCATTGCATTTTAATGGAAGAAGAATGAAAGATTAAAGAAAAGCGGCAAGGAAACTTGCTGCTTTTTGATGAACTCTTTTTTACTGAATAGAATACATGTTATTTAGTAACACCCAAAAAGTATATTTACCTTAAAGGTTAATAATATTTGACAGTCATTTTAGTGTGTGTTAGTATTTACCTATAAGGTAAAAGATATTTCAAGGAATGGAGGGTGAATTTGCAAATAGTTTATAAAACGAAAAAGCTAGAAAAGCTTTGTAGTAGTTTTGAATTGGTTCAAAAAAAATATAGTAGTGCAATAGCGGAAAAAGTAATGCTACGCTTAGACCAGTTATCAGCATTTGAAACTGTAGAACAATTAATCTCTTCTAGATTAGGTCGGTGTCATAAGTTGGTAGGTGATAGAGCAAGTCAATATGCTTTGGATCTTGTTGGTGGTTATCGCTTAGTCTTTGAAAAAGTGGAAAATACATTAACCGTTGTTGAAATAGTAGAAATAGTTGATTACCACTAAGTTGAGTGAAGAAAAAGGAGGTCGTCTTCATGCTGAAAAGTAGAAGGAGTATAGCAATTCCGCCAGGAGAAACAATTAAGGAATTGTTGGATTCACGAGGCATGTCACAAAAAGAATTTGCAATTCGAATGGATATGAGTGAAAAGCACATTAGTCATTTATTAAATGGTAAGGTTGAATTGACAATGGATGCTTCGTTGAAGTTAGAGTTGGTTCTTGGTGTGCCTGCAAG
>JBOFMT010000087.1:0-1518 GCA_051658525.1 Erysipelotrichaceae bacterium
AAAAAAGAACAAGTTTCCTTGTCCTTTATCGCTGTGGTCTTGCTTGGCTCCCACCTGATTCACTATAATGTAATCCACTTAAAGTAACACTTGCCAAAGTTTCACTATTAGATACACCACCTTGATTTGCAAAACCATAGAGATCCGCCGCTTGTACCTTACCATTCACAATCGTATAAGTTCCACCAGCTTCCATTCCAGGTGCACTAACGACAATACTGTTATACGATTTTGGTGCTGTAAAACTTGCAAGTACCGTTCCACTCGAATCTACTAGAGCGATTGTATCTCCAGCTTGTTGGGTGCTGACTACTTTCAATATGGTTGCTTGCGTGGAGCTATTACTAAAGGATTGCGCCATTCCACTTCCACCAAGGGCAATTACAATACCATCACTTATCGTTGCCGTTGTATCATAATCAAATGCTCCATTTCCATTATTTGCTGCACCGGATACCAACACTACACCTCCACTGATATCAATACTACCATTGCTATCAATACCATCGCCTCCTGCATCAACAACCGTATAGCCGCCTTCTATCACAATACTTCCTGTTGCCGATGCAAAGTTATTTTGTCCTGGTCTTCCACTTACTGCCGAACTATCGTTCCCACCAGCTGCATTGATTCCATCATCACTCGCAACCACAGTAATCATTCCACTATAGATTTGTACTGTTTGAGCTTCTAAGCCTTCATAACTTTTCGTGATTTCTAAGTCTCCTCCAGCGATACTCAATGTCGCATCTGCATGGACGCCATCATCTCCGGAAGCTAATGAAATATCTCCCCCTTGGATTAAGATACTATCATTTGCATGAATGGCATCGTCGCTTGCATCGATATTAATCGTACCATCCGCAATCCAAATATCTGCAGTTGCTTTGATCCCTTTGGCAGAACTACTCTCCGTCGTACTTGTTGAAGTACCCCAGTTCCCCCATCCTGTACTACTACTCGTTGAAGCATTCGCACTTCCTTCACCACTCACAACATCAACACTACCACCCGTTACTGCGACGAGTGTTTCACCTTGAATCCCATCCGTTCCTGAAGTAATGGATACATTTCCACCTGCTACCCAAATAAATCCACGTGTTGCATCTTCCGTGTTGCTTGCACGAATTCCATCACTACCAGATGTGATATCTAAACTTCCTCCAATGATTTTCACGCAATCTTTTCCTTCTAAACCAACGTTGTTCGCAGTTATTGTGATGGTACCATCCATAACGACTAAATCATCTTTGGATACGATACCATGCTTGTAGTTCGCATTGATAGTAAGCGCACCGGTTCCATTGATGGTAAGATCTTCCTTACTAAAGATAACACCGTCTACTGTACTATCATCGATGGTTAACTCATAACTACTAGCATCACTAAGTTTGTTTGTTGTTCCTTCAGCTAAAGTAATGAACACCTTATCACTTTGTTGAATGATGATTGGTGCACCTGTTGCACTCGTTAAATCTAAATTTGAGAATACAATTTGAACTTTTTCAGTGTCCACAG
>JBOFMT010000088.1:0-4263 GCA_051658525.1 Erysipelotrichaceae bacterium
ATTACCACTAGTAGATAAAACCTATGAACAAGTATGGAAAGCATATAAACCAAGAACGAGAAATCGTATCAATGCAGCGAAAAATTTCGGAAGTAAGGTACGTGAGGGTGGCATTGCAGACTTACCAGAGTTTTATGATATCTTAACGCATACTTCAGAGCGTAATGAATTTGCTAGTAGAAATATTGGCTATTTCCAAGCGTTTTTGGAAGAAACCTTAGAACAAGGCTTATCAAAGCTACTCTTTGTGGATGTAGACTTAGCTGCAGTAGAAACTAGTTTGATCAAGGAAAGAACCCAAGCAGAGACACGTTTGGCAAAAGCCTTAACACGAACCGATACCGCTGGGGTGATCAAAGACTTGGAAGGTAAGATTGCAAGTGCGAATAAAAGCTTAGAAGAACTCGTTGTGACAAGAGAAGCGTATGGTAATCATATAGTAAGTGCTGCTTCAATCTTTATTACGTATGGTAAAGAAGTGTTATATTTCCATAGTGGTGGATATGAAGATTTGATGCGCTTTGCAGGACAATACTTCTTACAAGATTATATGATTCAAACAGCAATGCAACAAGGTTATGAAACGTATAATTTCTTAGGTATTCAAGCAGTAGATGATAGTGATGGGGTGTACACATTCAAACGTGGATTTAGTGGAGAAGCAATTGCTTACCTAGGTCAGTTTGATTTGATTGTTGCGCCAAAAGTTTATGGCTTATATCAGGTATTACGTAAACTTAAAAACAGAGGATAAACTAGATAGGTGTGATTGTTACTACGTGTAACAGTCACGCTTTTTTATAAACAAGCAAAAACAAACGAAATCTTTACATAAATATGTGAAAATAACATTGAATTCTATTGATAGTTACTTTGGTGATGTGATATATTGAACTCAATGCGAATTAGGGGGATTTTTATGAAACAAAAAGGAATCATCGGAATTGTTTGTTTGTTGTTTACGATGTTGTTATTAAGTATGCAAACGGTACAGGCAGTTTCACAAGATAGAAATACAGAAAAGCTATTGCATGACAGTAATGTTGAAGTCGTATCGCAGTCGGAATTGTATCAAACAGACAAGTTGGATATACCAGATCTAGAATTTCGAAAATGGATTTGGAACAATATACTAAATAGAAGAACAGATAACAATAGTGATGTAATAACTACAAACTATGCAATTTATGAATCTGATTTACCAAAAATACAGGAAGTTAGGGAGTTGACTATTAATTATAGCAGTATTATTGACCTTACAGGAATTGAGTATTTCGAGAATGTAACAGTTTGTAATTTATATAATTTGAAGTTAGACACATTATCAATTGAATTAGATTCGTTAGAAGAATTAAACCTATGGTCTTCAAGTATAGGGGAGTATGTTTTAAAAACTCCAAATTTAAAATCGTTTTACTCATTAAATATGAAAAGTGAATTTTTGTACTTTGATTTACCTTTGGTGGAAAGCATTACAATGATAAATGGAACTTTGAATGAAATTGAATTAGATACACCCCAACTTAAATATTTACATCTCGATAATAATGGATTAGAAGAACTCAATATTGACTTACCAAATTTAGAGTCATTATTTATATGTAATAATAGACTTACAAAATTGGTTCTAAACTCAGAGAAATTAGTTGAAGTTAATTTACGGAATAATCAACTTACTTCTCTAGAATTAAATTTACCAGCATTGAAAGAGTTAGGTGTAGGTAGAAATAAATTATCGTCAATCGAAGGGGAATTTTCAAATGTCGAGACTCTATTTGTCAATCATAATCACTTTGCAAGTTTTAACTTAAGTGGGTATCCAAATTTAAAAGATTTTGCCGGAAACTCGCAAACGATTCACCTCAAAGAGGTAGTGCGTGCAGATGATGGTTTGTTCTACTTAGACTTTACAAAAATTGATGATATAGAAACAGATCGTGTCTTACAGGTTGAAGGAGCAGACACTTATGACAGAAAAAGTGGTATAGCAACTTTCAGTACACTACCAGATAATATTAAATATTTATATAATTTTAACGATCGTCAGTTTGGGTATATGGATGTTACAGCAACCTACGATGTAGTAAAAGGCTATAAAGTGACCTTTATGGATGGATTTCATGATATCGCATTAAAGACACAAATTCTTCGTGAAGGGCAAACAGCTAGCGCGCCTCAAGCACCAGATGTAGAGGGCTATCAATTTGTTGGTTGGGATTATGACTTTAGTGAAGTAACAGCGGATATGGTGATAACTGCTATATATGAAAAAGTTATATTACCAACGCCTACCTATAAAATAGATTTTAATACCATGGGTGGTATCTTGCTCCCGCAACAAGAATATGAGTTAGGGAGTGTTATTCAATTGGATATGGTTCCAATAAGAGAAGGTTATCAATTTGTTGGTTGGTATCTAGATGAACAATACGAAATGAGTGTTAGTGAAATCGTTGTAAGGGAGAATGTAACACTGTATGCGAAGTGGGAAGAAATAGAAGCACCAGTACCTCCGGTAGTAGAACCCGAGGAAGAAGATAAACCACTGCCTCCAGTCGTAGAGCCAGAGGAAGAAGATAAACCACTGCCTCCAGTAGTAGAACCTGAGGAAGAAGATAAACCACTGCCTCCAGTCGTAGAGCCAGAGGAAGAAGATAAACCACTGCCTCCGGTAGTAAATCCAGAGGAAGAAGATAAACCAATACCTCCAGTCGTAGAGCCCGAGGAAGAAGAAAAGCCGTTGCCTCCAGTAGTAGCACCAGAAGAAGATGGTTCTACTTCTCCAGAAATGAAACCGGAATCACCGCAAGGAGATGAAAATCCTACTGAGAAGCCACCAGGAACAGGGACACAATCTCAGTTAGGTTTGATGATGCTATTGTTGGTTGTTTCTTTATTTGGTTTCTTCTTTGTAAAGCAGAATAGAATTTAATTGTTGAAATATGGAAGTGCATGAACATGTACTTCTTTTTATTTGGACATTCAAAATTAAGCACTTCGTCATTAATAAGAAAGAATTCTAAGAATGAAACACAAACTATGTGGAAGCCCTATCTTTTTTTGCATTTCAACTGTATAAAATGGGTTTCCTATGGTAAAATAGGGGTAATTATAGAGATAGGAGAGCAAGCAATGAAATATTATATTGGTGTAGACTTGGGTGGTACCAACGTTCGTGTAGCAAAAGTTAGTGAAGCAGGAGACGTAGTACAAGTATTAAAACGTCCAAGTGAAGTAGATAAAGGTCGTGACCACGTAGTGGATACGATTATTGAGTTGATTGAACAAATTGATGGGTATGCAACATGTAGTGGAATTGGTATGGGAGTACCGGGACCTGTTGATACGGTTGAAAAAGTAATGAAACTAGCAACAAATTTACCTGGATTTGCAGGTTTTAAAGCTGCTGAGCGCATTCAAAATCATTTTGGTATTCCTACCTATTTGGATAACGATGCTAACGTAGCAGGGCTTGCAGAAGCGATGGTAGGTGCTGGTAAAGGATTAGCGATTACTTACTATGCAACCATTTCTACTGGAATTGGTGGTGCTTTGGTCATCAACAATAAACTTGTATCTGGAGTAAATGGTTATGCGGGTGAGATTGCAAATATTATTGTGGATCGTAACCGTGAAAAAGTGAATTACTTAAATGTTGGAGCAATTGAAAACGAAGCAAGTGGAACAGCACTAACACGCAAAGCACGTGGTGTGTTTGGAGATGATATTCGCCATGCAGGTGATTTATTTGACTTAGCACGCCAAGGTAACCCTGAAGCTATTGCTATGGTTGATGCTGCTGCGTATGATTTAGCACAAATGTTCTCGATTATTGCACACGTGATTGATCCAAGTGTGTTTGTCTTAGGTGGTGGGGTTATGGCTGCCAAAGATGTATTCTTTGATAAAATGGTTGCTTACTTTAAAACAATGGTACACACGCAAATGCAGGATGTAGTATTTGTAGAAGCAAAATTAGAAGATCCAGGTATTGTTGGAGCTGCAATGTTACCAACGATGTACGAGTAAGGGGACAATATGAACTTTTCAAAACGAATTGATGCTTATGCGAACTTAGCAGTTCGCATGGGTGTAAATGTCCAAGAGGGACAAGTTTTAATCTTAAATACGAGTGTTGAGTGTATGGAACTCAATCGTGCGATTGTAAAGCATGCCTATGCAGCTGGTGCAAAACTAGTGCATATCAACTACCGTGATGAAACGATAACAAAATACCACTATCAAAATCAAAGTGTAGATACC
>JBOFMT010000089.1:0-3779 GCA_051658525.1 Erysipelotrichaceae bacterium
GGTTTACAAGTCAAAGGATACATACATGAGTAAATACACATACATCCTACTTTGTATGCTTCATCTATTTCATGTGCTAAGCTAACTGCTTTTGCACTCGCTAAAAATTGATGATGTAACGCTTGAAAACGTAATTGAGGATCATCTTTTTGTGACATAAAATCTTGTGCTTGTTCGCTCTCGTTTAAAATTCCTTGAGAAAGAAAAGCTCCAAGCGATGTCGTACCGACATTGATTTCATTAAAGGTTAGCCAATACTTTACTTTTCCTTTAAAACGAGTAAAGATTGCATTACAATAGCGTACATATAAATCAACCATTTCACGGCTTGCCCAACCATTGAATTTTTTGGTTAAAGCAAATGGTACTTCATAGTGTGAAATTGTAATAAGAGGCTCAATATTGTATTTTAAACATTCGTCAATAATTGCTTCATAAAATGCAAGTCCAGCTTCATTTGGTTGCGCTTCTTCTCCCGTTGGAAAAATACGAGTCCAAGCAATCGAGAAACGATAAATTTGAAATCCCATTTCTGCAAATAATGCAATATCCTCTTTATAACGGTGATAATGATCAATTGCATCATGACTTGGATAGAATACACCTGCTTCTAGCGTAGGGGTAATGCGCTTGCTGCGTGTGTGACTTCCTCCGGTACAAATATCCGGGCAAGAAACACCTTTTCCTCCAGCCTGCCATCCGCCTTCTAGTTGGTTAGCAGCAGTAGCTCCACCCCACATAAAATCTTTTTGGAATGCCATAAATATCCTCCTTAGAACACTACACTCATCAACATTTCGTTGTGGTGTATATTCAATTCTTTTGTTTTCATAATTTCAACCATATCATTACTATTTGTTAGTATGATTGGTGTTTGTACCGATAATCCCAAAGCTGTAATTGCCTCTACATCAACATCCAATAGTTTTTGTCCCTGTGTTACTCGATCTCCTTGTTGGATATGTGCAGTAAAGTGCTGACCGTTTAATGAAACCGTATTAAAACCAACATGAATCAACACTTCTTCTCCACGGTTTCCCGTAATACCAATAGCATGTAAACTTGGGAATAATGTAGTAACAACACCATCAATAGGAGCAACAACCTTACCATCTGTTGGGTTGATACAAATACCATCTCCAATTGCACCTGATGCAAATGCTTGATCTTCTGCTTTGGATAATGCAATAACTTCCCCCTTCATTGGAGAAGCGATACGAACGTGGTTTTCATTGACATGTTTTTGTTCTTCAACACTAGCTTCTTCACGATATAAGAAGTAAGTAGCAACAAACGAGAAGATAATACCAATGAGTAAGGCAATAATTACGTTAAACATAATGGTAGCTACCGGTACACTTCCTCCAATAAATCCAGGAATTGTGAAAATACCAAGACCTGTTAATTGCCATAATAATGTTCCTGTATAACCTAAGAATGCACCTGTTAAACCAGAACCAATACAAGAAATGATAAAGAATTTCATACGTGGTAACGTAATACCGTAAATAGCTGGTTCTGTTACACCAAACACACCAGAAATAATAGCTGGTAACGCAATACTTTTTAATTTCGCATCTTTACTACGCATGTAAATAGCACTAACTACAGCAGTTTGAGAGAAACTTGAACCTGCCATAAACCCTAAGAAACTTGGTTGTCCTGAAGCCAATTGAACAAAGGCAACAGCTCCTAAGGCACCATGAATTCCAAAGATAACCATAATTTGATACAAACTACCTACTAAAAAACCTGCGATCGTTGGATTAAATTCCACTACATTTGCAATAAAGTTACCTAAGATATCACCAACACCATTCATGAATGGTCCAATTAAAACAAATCCTACTGGTACTGCAACAGCAAGTACAATCATAGGAACAAAGAAGGCTTTGATCATATCTGGAATGATTTTTTGTAATGGACGATACAATACCCAAGCAAACAATACCGTAAAGATAACCGGTAATAAAGTGCTTGCATATGCGACGTTTACACTCATTCCTAATACTTGTAAATCAACACTTTGAATGTTTGGATACAGCAATGCTGCACCAATTAACAATCCCAAGAACGGCTCCATTTTTAATTTCTTTGCCGTTGTATATCCAATTAAAATTGGGAAGAAATAGAACATGGCATCGCCACACGCGTTCAATAATTGATAGATCCCTGATTCCATACCCAATAAACCAAAGTAGGTAAAGACAGAAAGAATCCCTTTGATCATTCCACTCGCACACAACATCCCAATGACTGGTGTCATAATCCCACTCATAAAATCAAGTAATACTTGACCAATGGTTTGTTTTTCTTTTTTCTCTGCTACTGCAGACAAATTTTGAATCCCGATTACGTCACATACGACATCATAAACATCAGTAACATGATTCCCAATCACGACTTGGAATTGGCCACCAGCTTTCATTACCGTAATGACACCATCCAAGCTTTTCAGTGCTTCTTCGTTTGCACGTTTCTCATCTTTGAGCGTAAATCGCAAACGCGTCACACAGTGCGTAAGTCCAACTACATTGTCCTTACCACCAATGTGCTTCACAATTTCTTCAACTAAATTTTGATACTTTTTCATTTTACTTTTCTCCTTCGTTTTATAGAATACATACAATATGCTTCTCGAAGGTTTAGCCAACTTAATGTTACCATCCAACGCCTAATCTAATTTAATGTTTATGTTATCCCTCCTTTAATTTATTGAAAAACCCAAAGGGTTTAATTCGTAGCCTTACTTTTATAAATCACGCGTTCAATATGTATGGTTAGATATAATTGTTCTTCGTTTGAACATACATAATGATGGTGGTGTTCTAAAAACTGTTGAATCTTTTGTACACATGCATATGCATTTACATATTTCTTCATAACCAATTCTAGTAAATCTTCCTCTTCATTTGCTTGGTACGTTTCTCCTAAGATCAAACGTTGAGCAAAAAATTTCAAATGGGTAATAAAACGATAATAGTATACCGAATCAAGATCAAATTCCATTTTAAAGTAGTACTTTACAATATTCGATATTTCTTGCATAAGTTTTGTAATCTCTACAATTTGACTTAAATTGGTCTCATCCATATCCGCATTCACGATATGAAACGCGATAAAGCCTGCTTCATCTTCTGGAAGTTCAATATTAAGTTGTGTTTTGATTAATGCTAGTGCCTGTAATCCTATTTGATATTCATCTGAATAAAAGCGTTTGATGTCCCAAAGCATAGCATTCTTTACACTAATCCCCTCTTGAAATCGTACTAGTGCAGTTGAGATATGATCACTTAAAGAGATGAGTAATGTATCATTTAATTTTTTCCCTTTATAAGCCTCTGCCATCTCAATAATATCATCGGTTAATTTGATATGTTCGAGTGGAATATCCGATAGGAGTTGTTGGAATCTAGTATTTAAGGTTTGATCATTTAATACGAATATTTTATTGATTAAGCTAGTATCAACTTCGTCCCCAATTTTCTTCTTAAATGCAATTCCCTTTCCACATACCACTTGTTCTTTTTGTTCTTCATTGAATACAATGACTACATTATTGTTTAGAATTCGATTGATCAGCATGCACTTCCTCCTAAATAAAAAGACCCATCTAAAGAACAACACAAAAAGTGTTATCATTTAAATAGGTCTAGCTCGTCTAATGACAATTACCATCCACTTCAATTTTCTAAAGTTATAATAACATAATGTAATCGCTTTATGCAAGATATTACGTAAAATTTGTGGTTATATGGTTGTTAAATGCCGGTCTTGTT
>JBOFMT010000090.1:0-2305 GCA_051658525.1 Erysipelotrichaceae bacterium
ACAGTGGGGCGTACTGGAAAGGTGATGCCAACAATAAAATGTTGCAACGTATTTATGGTATTTGTTTTGAAACTGCAGAAGACTTGGAACAACACCTTTACTTGTTAGAAGAAGCAAAAAAACGTGACCATAAAAAAATTGGTCGTGAATTAGAATTGTTTATGATGAGTGAATATGCACCAGGTATGCCATTCTGGTTACCAAATGGGATGATTTTACGTAACGAACTAGAAAACTTCTGGTACCGTGAACATACAAAAGAAAACTATCAATTTATTAAAACACCAATTATGATGAACCAAGAACTTTGGGAAACAAGTGGACACTGGGCAAACTACCAAGACAACATGTATGTATGTGATGTAGATGACCGTAATTTTGCGATTAAACCAATGAACTGTCCAGGAGGTCTTTTGGTATTCAAAAACTTCTTACACTCTTACAAAGACTTCCCAATCCGTATGGGAGAGTTAGGACTTGTTCACCGTCATGAAGCAAGTGGAGCCTTAAATGGTTTATTCCGTGTCAGAAGCTTTACACAAGATGATGCACATATCTTTATGCGTCAAGATCAAATTGAAAGTGAAGTAGTGGAACTAATTAAGTTTATTGACCGCATGTACTCCGTGTTCGGTTTAACTTACAACATTGAATTATCAACTCGTCCAGAAGACAAATACATTGGAGATATCGAAGTATGGAATACAGCAGAAGCAGCACTTGCAAAAGCGTGTGAAGCAGCTGGGAAAACATATAAATTAAATCCAGGGGATGGAGCATTCTATGGTCCAAAACTTGACTTCCATATCAAAGATAGCTTAGGACGTGTATGGCAATGTGGAACGATCCAATTGGATATGAACTTACCAGAACGTTTCGATGTAACTTACGTAGAACGTGATGGAAGCAAACAACGTCCAATCATGTTGCACCGTGTTATCTTTGGTAGTGTAGAACGTTTTATTGGAATCTTAATTGAGCATTATGCAGGAAGCTTCCCAACTTGGTTAGCACCACAACAAGTAACTGTAATTCCAGTTCACCATGAATTACACCAAGCCTATGGAGAAAAAGTAACACAAACCTTATTGGATGCTGGATTTAGAGTAAAACTGGATGATCGTAATGAAAAACTAGGATACCGTATCCGTGAAGCACAAATCAATAAAGTACCAGTTCAACTTGTATTAGGAGATGGAGAAATGGAAAGCAACAGTGTAACCATTCGTCGTTTCGGTAGCAAAACAAGTGAAACAGTAACACTAGATGAATTTGTAGCTTTATTACAAGCAGAGATTGAGGATAAAAAATAATGCAACGCTGGGGGGTAATCTTACTAACGGTAGGACTACTTATTGGATGTAGTCCAAAAGATGAAACACCAGTTTCTATTTTGTCACCAAAAGGGGCACCAAGCTTAGCGCTACTAGAAACCTATGCTAGTGGTACTGTGGAATACAAAACCGTGGATGGTACGGATGTGATTTCTGCGGAACTAGCAAAACCGGAAGCAAGCTACGATATGATCGTAGCGCCGGTAAACCTTGGTACAAAACTCATTCAAAATGGTAGTAGTTATGTTTTGGATAGTATTGTAACATGGGGAAACTTGTATTTAATCGGTACAGAGGATTATGCGAGTGAACCCGTATTTGCGGCTTTTGGGGAAGCAGCAGTACCACAAAAAATCTTAGATTTCTATTTAGCACAACATCGTGAACTCTCGCCTACCTACTTTAACTCTGGTAGTGATGTACAAGCACAGTTGTTAACTGGAAAAGCGAATCTCTCACTACTTGCAGAACCATTAGCGAGTGCAACCATTGCCAAAGCCAAAGAAAATGGGTTAAACTTACGTGTAGTGGCTGATTTACAAGCAAGTTATGGAAATGGCGAAGGTTATCCACAAGCTGCTATTTTTGTGAAAGAGGGTAGTGAGGCACGTGTTAGCGATGTCTTAAAATCAATGGAAACCTTCTTGAATACTACGATGCAACAAACAACAGAACAAGCACTTGACTTGATCGAACAAGTTGGTGTGGAAACACTAGGGGTACCAAGTGCACAGTTAGCGCTAGCTACTTGGCAACGTCAAAACATTCGTTTTGTGAAAGCAAATACGGTGGTAGAAGAACTTACAAGCTTTTTAAGTTTATTCAATATTGAATTCGATTCGAATATCACTACAAAATAATGTTATAATGGATACAGTTGTATCCATTTTTTTTCGGAGGTAAAGCATGCGTAAACTTCAACACCGTATCTTTTTTCTTGCTAGCCTTTTCATAATCTGGCAATTAGCGTA
>JBOFMT010000091.1:0-1003 GCA_051658525.1 Erysipelotrichaceae bacterium
AAGGGATGAGTGAGAATGAATTACAAGGTATTTTTCCAAATCAAAAAGAAGGGATGGATGAGATTTACTATAAGCCAGATTTTGATAGTCTAGTGAAAGAACTCCGGAAGCCGGGAGTGAATCTACAATTGCTCTGGGAAGAATATGTAGCGGAAGCTTTGCACAATGGCAAAGTTCCATATCAACTTACGCAGTTTAAACACTACTTTAATTTACACCTTAATAAGATTACCTTTACCGATATCATGCATCATAAGCCAGGAGATCAAGTGGAAGTTGATTGGGCAGGGACAAAGGTGAAATACTTTGATGCAGATACTGGTATGGAAGTATCAGGTTATCTTTTTGTAGGTTGCCTTCCCTTTAGTCAGTATATCTATGCAGAAGCGTTTGAAGATATGAAAGCAGCAGCTTTTTTAACGGCACATATTCATATGTTTGAGTACTTCGGTGGGGTTCCCAAAATTATTGTTTGTGATAATTTAAAAACTGGTGTACTAAAACACGGAGCAAATGAAGATATCATACTGAATCCATCCTATCAAAATTTGGCTGAGCATTATGGATGTGTTATCTTACCTGCACGTGTAAAAAAGCCAAAGGATAAACCTTCGGCTGAGAAGTCAGTGGATATTGCTACTACATGGTTAATTGGAAAAATGCGAAATATGCAATGCTTTTCGATAGCGGAGTACAACGAATCGCTTTTTCAAAATTTAGAAAAAATCAATCAAAAGAAGTTTTCTAAGAAACCTGGATCTCGTAGTGAATCGTTTCGTACGATTGAACAGGAATATTTAAACCCACTTCCTTGTAATCCATTTGAACTTTGTACTTGGAAAGTCGCAAAAGTACAAGCGAACGCTCATATTGCACTGGAACGTAAGTATTATTCTGTTCCCTACCAATGGATTGGTAAGGAAGTATCCCTGAAGATAACAGATGATTTTATTCGTATCTATGCAAATAATCAATTGTTATGTGAGCATAGTCACCTAAAAGG
>JBOFMT010000092.1:0-1626 GCA_051658525.1 Erysipelotrichaceae bacterium
AAATCAATACTAATCCGATCGATTCCCGCTGCATGAATCTGGGCAATCATTGCTTTGATGTCAATGTTTTGTGAGCGATGAATGAGTTGTTGGAGGCTAGGTTTAAAACTTTGTACCCCCAAAGAGATACGGTCGACTCCATAGGCAGCGAGCAGTGCTAATTTTTCACTGGTCAAAGATTCTGGATTCGCTTCTACACTAAACTCTTCTAACTGCTTGGTATACGGTTGTAAGGCTTGTAACAGACGAGTCAATTGACTCGGACTGAGTGCACTTGGTGTGCCACCACCCAAGTATAAGGTTTTAAGTTGCGTATTGTGACCCGTTGCTAAATCTATTTCGATTTGTGAGAGCCACGCATCCACAAGTTTTGGATGTGTGACACAACGAAAGAAATCACAATAGCTACATATTTGATCACAAAATGGGACGTGAAGATATAAACTGGTTGGTTTATTCATCATCCATGGATAAAACAGCCATAAACGCTTCTTGCGGTACTTCTACCGAACCAACGTTCTTCATACGTTTTTTACCCTCTTTTTGTTTTTCTAATAGTTTTTTCTTACGAGAAATATCTCCACCATAACATTTTGCTAAGACGTTTTTACGCAATGCTTTGATATCCGAACGCGCAACAATTTTACCTGAAATTGCAGCTTGTACTGGAATTTCAAACTGTTGACGTGGAATTAATGTTTTTAATTTCTCAACGATTGCTTTTCCTCTTGGATAAGCAAAATCTTTATGAACAATCGTAGAAAGGGCATCGACTACTTCATTGTTCAACATAATATCCATTTTTGCTAGTTTACTTGTTTGGTAACCAATGAATTCATAATCAAAACTAGCATAGCCTTTAGAATAGGATTTTAGTTTATCAAAGAAGTCAAAGACAATTTCTCCAAGTGGTAATTCATATGTAATATTCATACGTGTTTCATCGATATACACCATATCTTTGTAGATACCACGTTTCTTTTGGCACAAGTCCATAATCGGTCCAACAAATTCTTTTGGACACATAATAACAGCTTTCACAAACGGTTCTTCGATGTGATCAATTTTTTGTGTATCCGGTAAGAAACTTGGATTGTCAACGTGTGTTAAACTTCCATCCGTTAAGTAGGCATGGTAGATTACCGAAGGTGCTGTTGCAATCAAATCGATATTGTATTCACGTTCAATACGTTCTTGTACAACGTCCATGTGTAGTAATCCTAAGAATCCACAACGGAACCCAAATCCTAACGCTTGTGAGCTTTCTGCTTCAAATTGTAGGGAAGCATCATTTAATTGTAGTTTTTCTAGTGCATCGCGTAAGTCATTGTACTTACTACTATCAATTGGATATAAACCACAATACACCATTGGGTTCATCACACGGTATCCAGCAAGTGGTTCACTAGCAGGATTTTCGGCACCAGTTAAGGTATCCCCAACACGTACATCTTTTACCGATTTGATCGCAGCACTTACCCAACCTACTTCACCAGCAACTAGGGTTTGTTTTTTGATCTCTTTTGGATTACGAATTCCGACTTCCGTTACTTCATATTCAGCACCGGTAGCCATAAAACGAATCTTATCCCCTACACTTACGCTACCATCTTTGATACGTACATA
>JBOFMT010000093.1:0-1201 GCA_051658525.1 Erysipelotrichaceae bacterium
AGATGACTGCTATTATCCAAGTCATGTGGCGACTGATTTTTATCATCGTTATGAAGAAGATATTGCACTCATGGCTGAAATGGGGTTTAAAACATTTCGCATGTCCATATCATGGGCAAGAGTATTCCCAAATTTAGAGTCAGATACACCGAATGAGGAAGGCTTATTGTTCTATGATGCGGTAATTGATACCTGTTTACGCTATGGTATTGAACCTTTGGTAACCATGGCACATTTTGAAATACCACTCGATTTGGTGTTTGACTACAATGGATGGGAAAATCGTGAGGTTGTCGCTTTGTTTGTGAAGTTTACAAAAACGATCATGAAGCGCTATATTGGTAAAGTA
This sequence comes from Erysipelotrichaceae bacterium, assembly GCA_051658525.1. Lineage (GTDB taxonomy): Bacteria > Bacillota_I > Bacilli_A > Erysipelotrichales > Erysipelotrichaceae > JBOFMT01. The sequence continues at coordinate 350 of JBOFMT010000093.1, forward strand.
AAGTATTGGCTTACCTTCAATGAAATCAATATGATGGAATTTATGTTGTTGAATACTACAGGGGTGATAAAAGCCGATAAACATTCCAAAGCAAATGCAGCCTATCACCAATTCTTAGCAAGTGCACTGACGGTCAAGGCAGCAAAAGAATTGGATGCTAGTCTTGAAATTGGGATGATGCTAGCATACCAACCAATGTATGGTCTTACGTGTAATCCAGCAGATCAGTTATATGCCTTGAAAGAAGCGCAAAAATTCCTTTGGTATTCTGATGTACAAATGAGAGGAAGTTATCCTAAGTATAAATTAAAAGAATATGAACTTGAGGGAATTGAGTTGCAAATCCAACCGGGAGACTTGGAATTGTTACAAGCATATCCATGTGATTTCTTATCCTTTTCGTGCTATGGATCAAGTTGTAAGACGCTAGATACAAAAGAAGGAAAAGGTGGTAATGCGATTATGGGTGTGAAAAATCCATATTTGGAAACCAATGCTTGGGGATGGGCAACTGATCCGGATTGCTTACGTATTGCGTGTAACCAACTATACGATCGCTATCAAAAACCATTGTGGATTGTTGAAAATGGAATCGGATGGGAAGATCAAGTTGAAGTAGATGGTAGTATCCATGATACTTATCGAATTGATTATTTGCGTCATAACATCAAATCTATGAGAGATGCCATCAATATTGATGATATTCCGCTCTTAGGATATACGATGTGGGGATGCATCGATTTGGTAAGTGCTGGAACAGGAGAAATGCGAAAACGTTATGGATTTGTTTATGTTGATATGGATGATGAAGGGTTCGGTAGCTTGAATCGAAGTAAAAAAGACTCCTTCTAC
>JBOFMT010000094.1:0-1898 GCA_051658525.1 Erysipelotrichaceae bacterium
GAGGATATTGGCCTTATTCATGAGCGTATCCAAGCGTTAATTCAATTGGGAGAATCCATGGACATCCAAGTCTATGTGGGGAGTGAATTAATGTTACGTGGAGACTACACGTCGTGTATCCCAAAAAGATCGATCCCACTTGCAAACAGTAGGTATCTGCTTGTGGAATTTGACTACAAACAACCGATGCCAAGTATTGAAGAAAGTATTGAAATGTTGCATGAAATTATTGTCTTGGGTTACACACCAGTCATTGCCCATGTTGAGCGATACTTTTCAGATCATCTGGATATAAACTATCTTGTGGAGTGGCGCAAACTTGGCTGTGTGATGCAGGTTAATCGCTCCTCTTTGGTGGGCCTACATGGCAAGCGGATGAAATTGTTTTCGAGTGAAGCGCTACGTAAGGGCTTTGTACATATGGTTGCAAGTGATGCACATGGAAATCATCGAAGTTTGCAACTCAAAGATGCATATGAGCTTGTAAGACAAGAAATCGGGAGTAAAGCCGCACATCGATTGTTTTATGAAAATCCGTTAGCGATTATACAAAATCAAGCAGTGGAAGCAATTGAGCCAAAAAAACAAAACTTTTTTCAAGCATTATTTAAAAAATAAGGAGCGAAGATATGGGGAATCTAAAAAGTATGTTTACCAAAAAGAAAAAACAGCAACAAAAAAGTCAATATGACTATGCTGAGATCTATCGTCAATTACGCACAAATATTGAATATGCTGCAATTGAAAAAGAAGTAAAGGTTATTAGTATCACTTCAACTGCACCAAATGAGGCGAAGTCAACCGTCGCAGCAAACCTTGCAAGTGTCTATGCAACCAAATATCCTAAAACGCTCTTAATCGATTGTGATTTGCGTAAACCAACCGTTCATAAAATCATGAAGGTATCAAATAAATTAGGATTAGCAAATCTTATAAAGGACTTACGTTTATTGGATGGGAAAATTCTCGATTCAAATTATATTAAAAAAGCAAAGTCACCGTTAACACAGGATGAGATTTATGTACTTACTGCAGGGCCTAAGGTATACAATCCAGCTGAGGTACTATCCAGTGAACGTTTTAAATCGATTATCGCAAGATTGCGTGAGGAATTTGATGTGATAATTATCGATACACCACCGACTCTAGCTGTAAGTGATAGTGTTTATGTAAGCCATCAGTGTGATGGAACACTGTTTGTTATAAGTAGTAAAGAGACTGAGAAACAACATGCCAAACACGCCTTGACGCAATTAAAACGCAATGGGGTAAATATATTGGGGGCAGTTTGTACTAAAGTGGAAAAAGAACGTGTGGGTGCTTATGGATATTATTATTATGGATATTCGGAGCATGCTGCTACAAGATAATAGCAACGCATCATGAGTCACAATGTTGTGTTGTACGCAACAAGGATAAAGATCTATACATAAAAGAAAAACCACGATTCATCAAGTGATGCATTCGTGGTTTTATTTATGTTGATTTAGAGGTAGTTTCAACTTCTAATCGTGTTATGTAATCTTCGAATCCAATTGGATATAACGTTATGGAACCAAATAGCGATGTTTTTTTAATCGCATAAACGCTAATGTCGTTTCCAACACGAAAATGACGACTTGATTCATTTTGGTGAATGCGTACCGTTTTATTTGCCAATTTGGCTATAAAAATATTGCGCTTTTTTGCAGTGATCTTACATCGGAATAAGACATAGTCCTGAATATCATATTGTTTCATCGCAATCCCCCGTTTCCTTCTTTTTTAAGATTACGGTACTTTGCATTTGAAGTCAATAAAATATGTATAAAAAACGTAAATATATGTATAAAAGACCAAAATTTATGGAATAAAAATACAAATTAAAAGACGAATCACTGAATATATATGTTATTATT
>JBOFMT010000095.1:0-16714 GCA_051658525.1 Erysipelotrichaceae bacterium
CATTATTTTTAAGCAAGCCAGCAAACGCATTTTAGTGTATTCATTCCTTGCGGCATCTCGAATTTGGTTCGTGGTAAACATTGTGTGATTGAGCAACTTGTTACCCTTTTTTTTGGCTCGGATGGCCCATATAAGCTAAGGGTAGCAATTCTAGGGAACCGTAGACTTTTAACCTAAGGCTAATCGAAGCATTACTCGCATCTTGTTGTTACGAATTGGATGTGATAAGCTTACAAGATAGGATGAGGAGGAGTGAACATGAAACGATGGTTGGGGCTTGGTATCTTACCTTTTTTTACCCTTTGGTTTGCCTCACAAGGTGACTGGATCTTTCATTCGTTGAGTGAAGTTGGAAATATGCAAGGGATGAGATTCGTCTTTTTAGTATGGGGGTTGGCTCATGGTTTGTACTATGGGTGGATGTTACACGCAATTCAATCCAAACTCAAGTATCGAGTGCCGCAACAATTACGTTTGTTGCTCATCGCGTTTCTACTCTTAGTCGTTTCTTTGTTACTTCCCTATGAATTGGAACAATTTCCTTTCTTAAGTGAACTACATATTCTAACCTCTGCGATTGCTCCTGTACTCATGATGAGTATGGTATTTTGGTTTGCATTTGAGGAAAAACAACGCTTTATCATTTGCAATCAACTCTATCATGCCTATGTCATCCTTTGCGTTGTTTGTGCAGGGTTATGGTTGTTTTTTGGAAAAGTAACCTCCTTAATGGAGGTGGTTACCGCCATTGGTTTGTGTGTATGGTTTGTTGTTTATGACGAAAAATGTAATGAATTGCATAATTTATAAAACGTGATACCTTTAGAAGAAAGAAGGTGATCGTATGTTAGAGCATTTTGGAAAAAATGTAAGTATCCTAGCTTGGATTGCTTCATTTATCGTATTACTCGGGTTTGTTATCGTGGTATTTCCCTTTGCCAATCTAGTCTATGCTAGATTGATGGATGCCACTTTAAATCCGGATACCCAAATTTTTTACCAAGCAAAACAATTAATTCAAATGGGTTTTATCAATGGTTATTATGGTAGGATGTTTTTTGTATTCTGGCATTTGAGTTTTGATGTTGTATGGCCACTTATTTATCTAGTGTTCTTATTTTTTACAATGAGTATCGTATTACGCAATCTAAGTGTACCTATGGTATCACTTCTATATGCACTACCTCTGATTGTATTCGGTTTTGATGTTGGAGAAAACTTAAGCTTGAGCTTTGCGATGATCAATTTTCCTGTTCGAAGCATTTGGTTGTATGTTGCCCCTTGGTTTACGCTATTTAAATGGCTTAGTCTTGCCCTCGTCCTTGCATGTTTTATTGCTTTATTCGTGCTGCAATGCTCGCGATTTGCTAAAAGGTAGAGTTGTATGCGTTATGTAACAAGTGATATTCATGGTCGTTTGGATCGATTGGTGACGTTGTATCAACGCTTAGCGCTACAAGAGGGTGATATGCTCTATATTTTAGGAGACTTGATTGATCGTGGACCGGATAGCTTGGCTGTTTTATTATTTTGTATGGAGCATACAAATATGATTGTAATTCGTGGCAACCACGAGGCGATGTTGTTAGAGGCGTGTGCAGATGTGGACCATATTAGGTATGCCTGGCTTGAGCCCGGATTTGGACGTGCATTTTCTCAACTTCCCAAAATGGAACAAAAGCAGATAATCAACTGGGTGACTGATTTACCGTATTTTATCTTATGGGATGACTTTTTACTCGTACATGCAGGCATCGATGCACATCGTCTAGAAAAACAGTTACGATCAGATTCCTTGTCAACAGCGCTACTCGAACAAAAACAGGAACTCTTATGGATTCGTGATGACTTCATTACCCAACCAACCAAGCTTGACGTGAAGGTTGTCTTTGGACATACGCCACGACCTTATATAGATTTATTGTTTGCACAAGCAAGTAAAAAACCATACACAGCTTTTTTTGATCCCGTATTTCATGACAAAATTGGAATCGATACGGGGAATGCAGGAATGGATGGTCGGTTGTGTTGTTTGTGTTTAGAAACCTTAGCTTGTATTTATATTTCATAAGGAAAGCACCGGTAGGTGTTTTTTTTAATTATGGTTAAATGTGTCAAACTTGTAATAAAAAAGGGATATTGTACAATAAACACAACAATAGGAGGTGAATCATGGACTATATTGATCGTTATATCAACGCTGTACTCGAGTATCTTCCCTTGCATTATCATCGCGATATTACGATCCAACTACGTCGGATGATTCATCGCATGTTAATGGAAAATCGGGAACCAAATGCACAATTACGTGTCAAAAAAGTATTGATTGAACTGGGAGATCCAGAACAATTTGCCCAACAACTCGTGAAACAAAACCAAGTGCTAATCGGACCGAAATATTATTTGTTTTATCGGAAAACACTACAGTGGGTAGAGTGTAGCATCGTCTTTGCCATTACGTTTGCCCATTTAATCTATCAACAATATGGAGGCTTTCAAGATGTTTGGGATACCCTGTTGCACTATGTTGTGATGTTGACCAGTGCCCTTGCACAAGGTTTTCTTTGGGTAACCCTTGTTTTTGTTGCCATAGAATTTGTCCAGCGAGAACAAAAGGATGAGGAACTTCCCGTATGGAGATTGGATGATCTACCAAAAACCACGTTAAAGAAGCGTAAATTCTTTCGATTGGCAACGATGATTGAACTCGTGGTTGCCACGGTTGCGGTGGTATTATTTGTTTTTTCACCGGATATCATTGCTGTGTATATCCCCCTAACACAAGGTGGGTATCAAATTGTTCCTGTATTTTCGGAACTTGAAATAACCAAATTACAGTATTTGGTTATGGGTGTTTTTATTCTTACGATTGCTAGAACCTCAATGAAGATGTTATTTCATCGTTGGAAACTCAGCAACGCAATTTCCTATGCCTTACTTAACTTATGTGGATTGAGCTTTGTTATTGCCCTAGTCAATGCGCAAGATATGTTCAATCCTAACTTCGCAAGAATCGTGGAAACTAAGCTGCAACTGCAATATTCGCTCTCCTTAGCAATCTCAGATTTATCGATGTTATTTACTTGGGTATTTGTTATACTATATTTAGCCGATACTGCACTCATCATGTATCGATGCTTGAGTGAGGAACGTTACTAAAGGAGATGTTGTATGAAATTGTTGGTATTAAGTTGTCTGCTTGTCCTTGTTATGGGATGTACGAGTAAAGATGTTGTCATCTACGGTGTTGTTGTTGAACAAAGGGGCCAATCGCTCTTGATTGAGAGTGCTGATGTGGTTGGTTTTGATCGTGCAAGTGTGCAACTGCCAACGAGTGAAACAACATTTGACACAAAAGACGTGGTACGTATTGTCTATGATGGCATGGTAAGAGAAAGCTATCCCGTACAACTTACTGCGAAAACGGTAGAAAAAGCGGTGGATTTAACGCTGAAAAGTGAGCCACATACCATTGATGCGCTCTTAGCGCTAACGCTGATGCAAACAATGGATGTTACCATTCTTGATGTTCGCAGCGAAGCAGAATTTAATCAAGGTCATATTGCTGATGCAATATCACTTCCTCTAGATCAAATATCACAACAAACGATGTCAGACACTGCAAAAGATGCGATTGTCTTAGTATATTGTAAGAGTGGTAATCGCTCCAAGCAAGCTGTAGAGCTTCTCGATAGTTTAGGATATGAACATGTTCTAGATTTTGGAGGGGTGAATGATTGGCCTTTTGGACTTGTAGAAAATGAAGTTACTTGAAAAACTTAACAGATTTGAGATAATGTAGGCAGGAGGACAAAACGTATGGAAATTAGTCAAAAATTAATGTGGACGTTTCGAGATGAACGAGATACACCACAAGATGTGTATAATTATTTAGTGGATGGTGAGGTCGTACATGGTTCTTATTATACGGTACGTGACTTTGCTTGCTTTACCAATAAACGCTTGATCGTTGTAGATAGCCAAGGATTAACGGGGAAAAAGAAAGAAGTCTATTCGATTCCATATAGTTCTATCTATATGTTTTCAGTAGAAAATGCTGGTACCTTTGATTTTGAAAGTGAAGTAGAAATGATCACGAAATTTGGAACCATTAAAATTACTTTAGGTCGAAAAGTTGATGTGAAAGCATTGAATAAGTTACTTAGTCAAGGGGTATTAAAATAACAAAAAAAGCAACATTCCAATTCGTGGTTTGTTGCTTTTTCTTTGAATTTCACATAACAAGAGCAATATTGCTATACTTTATGGCTATGTGTGTTATAATGATGACGCAATTTGGTGTTGAACAAACTTAATAGGGAATTTGGTAATCCAAAGCTATCCCAGTAACCGTAATGTGGATGAAATACAACAAACCACTGTCCAAAGAGGATGGGAAGGTGTAGAGTAAAGTGAAGCTAAGCCGGTAGACCTGCCAATTGTCGACAATATTTCTCCTGGGGTTTGGGAAAAGGCTATTTTTATTTAGCACTTTTTCATCCGTATGGATGTTTTTTTATGTTCGAAAGAGGAACGATGATGAACGATGTAAATGCCTGTGCTTATCCTTTTTTAAAGGAAACGAGTAAGAAATGTGATTTTGAAATTGAAACGGATTTGCTTGCATCCATGCTAGGAAGTGCAAGTGCGATGGCGAATGGAGTGTTGCAAGCAGATTGTGATCGCTTGTGTCTAGATATCTACCATCTCAACGGGTCCATTCGTGGACGCGTAGCCATTCAAAAAGTGGATGTAGACTGGATAATGGAGCGCTATGCTTGGTATGAACAAGCACTCGGACCTGTACGGGCCTTTGTGGTACCTAAGGGGTGTCTCTTAGCAGGCCAATTGCATACAGCGCGTTGTGTAGCTAAAAAAGTAACAAGGTTGGCCTACCAAATTGAAGCAGTGCAACATGTAGATGAGCATGTCATTACCTATGCGAATATGAGTGCGAATTTACTCTTCTATATGGCGCTTTACGCGAATAAGGAAGCAAATGTTGCGGAAGTAGTATTTGTCTCAAAATCGTATGGAAACCCGCAAGCTGACTAAGATTGCCTTATTGGCAAGTATCTTATTCGCTAGTTTCTATGTCTTTTCTGGGGTACTCTATTTGGAAATTATTACCCTATGCGTGGTTTTGTTTGCCCTTAGTTTTCCTAGAAAAGATGCCGTGATGGCAACCTTCATCTTTACGATGTTGAACCTTATTTTTAATGGGATTACCATTTGGAGTTTATTGTATGTGGTTGTCTATGTTAGTTACGCTTATCTAACAAGTCGGTTGCGTCCACTGTTTGATCGACACAGTTATCTACTCGTCGGTTGGTGTGCGATTCTTGCTTTTTCAACCGGGATGATCTTAGATTTGCCATTTTTGTTGTTTTCAAAAAACATCACAATCTTTTATTTGATCTTAGGATTAAAGACAAGTTTGATTCAAGCTGCCAGTGCAGCAATGCAAGCATTGTTCTTACTAGAACCACTTCGAACCATTTTATTAAGAATTGAAAGGACGTATTAACATGAAGAAGAAATTAGGATTGGGCTTAGGAATTGTTGCCCTAGTAGCATTAACCGTATTTGGAATCAATCAATTGATGCCAAAACCTGAAGTTGGAGACAAAACAATTCAACTCATTGTTGTGGATGAAACCAACGAGAATGAAGTTATTTTAGACAAAAGTTTTAAAACGGATGCAGAGACACTAGAGGCATTCTTAGCTGAAAAAACAGAATTAAAAGCGGAAATGGAAACAGGAGCCTATGGTGCTTTCTTGAATGGGATGTTGGACTTAACAACAACTGATATGAATACAGGACCTTGGTGGTTGTATGAATCAGAAAACAACGCGCTTTGTTTACAGGCTGGATATTGCCCAGGTGTTAGTGAAGTAACTATTTATGATGGTGATGTATTCACATTTAAGTGGACAACTTCATTCTAAATGATAAAAGAAGATAGCTCAAAAGAGCTATTTTTTTTGTAAGAAAGCTTAGTAATTTCACATTTCGTTATTGACAAGTAGAAGGTTTGATAATAAAATATTCAGTATAATATATTTCGTTACCGAAATATATGGAAGGGAACTAGTTATGAACCAAGAGGAACTGTTTGAGTCTTTGCTTCGTAGTGTACGTGAATTCAATCGTAGTATGCGTCCAGCTAAACACATGGAGTTTGAACTAAAACCACCAGAGTTGTTTATGTTGCACCACATCTCGCAAAACACGCATGTAAGGCCTTCGGATTTAGCCAAATGCTTGGGGTTTGCTCCAAGTACGATGACCCCGCTCATTGATGGATTGGTCCACAAGAATTACATCATTCGTGAAGTAAGTCAAAAAGATCGACGTGCTTATGATTTGCGCTTAAGTCCAAAAGGAGAAGAGTTAGCAAAGCGGGGTCGAGAAGCGATGTTTGGTGGATTACGAAATGTAATTGACCAAATGGAAGCAAGTGAGTTACTAGAATTGATTCGCTTACTAAGCAAAGCGACAGATATTTTGGAGTCGATAGAAAGGGAATAACCTATGTGGAAATTAAGAAAGTTTTTTAAACCCTATACGGCTGTATTGATTGGAATTGTGGTGTTGTTGTTTACCCAAGCAATGGCAGATTTAACACTTCCTGAATATATGGCACGTATTGTAAACAATGGAATTCAATCGGGTGGGATTGAGGAAGCTACTTTAGAAATCCTTTCCGAAGAACAGTATGAAGGATTGTTGTTGTTTATGGAAGATGCCGATGCGAAAGCATTTGCTAATGCGTACACATTACTCCAACCAAGTGATGAAACGTATGCGAAGCAAACGAAAAAGTTTGTTGGATTAGAAGCACAACCGTTATATGTTTTGGGGAGTGTAAGTGAAGAACAACGTGAGGAACTCGCGCAGATTACTGCCAAAGCGATGATGATGGATATGGTCGTTACCACGCCGGGTTCCCAGGTTGCAGCACAAATTCTTGCTAATGTTCCTGCAGGAACAACGATCCAACAAGCATTGGCAATGATGCCAGAAGCGCAATTGGAGAGCCTTGTTGCTAGCCTCTCGGCAGAGATTGAAAAACAAGAAGCTAGTATTTTAGAAAGTGCTGGAATGATGGCAGTTTCTAATTATTATGAAAATCTTGGCGTAGCGATGGATACTTACCAAATGAACTACATCTATACGGTTGGAGCACAAATGCTTGCCTTAACGCTACTTGGTGCGATTGCTACCGTACTTGTTGGTTTATTGGCATCTCGTGTAGCTGCTGGATTTGGTCGTGATGCTCGTAAAGCGGTATTTGGTCACGTGACAAACTTCTCAAATCAAGAATTTGATCAATTCTCAACTGCAAGTTTGATTACGCGTTCAACCAATGATATCACGCAAATTCAAACAGTTATGGTTATGATGTTACGCTTTGTAATCTATGCACCAATCATGGGTGTAGGTGGTATCTTGAAAGTTATGGGAACCCAATCTGCACTTTCTTGGATTATTATCGTTGGATTGGTTAGTATGATTGTTTTAATTGGCTTCCTCTTTGTAGTAGCGTTGCCTAAATTCCAAATCGTTCAAACCTTATTGGATAAACTCAACCTAGTAACAAGAGAATCGCTTACTGGGATGCTTGTGATTCGTGCATTTGCCAATGAGGAAAGCGAGTCGAAGAAATTTGATGCTGCCAACCAGGCGGTAACCAAAGTAAATCTCTTTGTCAATCGCGCAATGGCAATCATGATGCCAATGATGATGTTTATCATGAATGTCTTAACGATTATGATTGTTTGGTTTGGAGCGCAACGTATCGATTTGGGTACGATGCAAGTTGGGGATATGATGGCCTTTATGCAATATACAATGCAAGTCATTATGAGTTTCTTCTCCTTATCGATGGTATTTATCATGTTGCCACGTGCAACAGTTTCCGCAAATCGTATTGCGGAAGTATTGGATACACCATTAAGTGTATTAGAACCGCAACAAGCAGTACAACTCAAAGATGCGAAAGGTTTGATTGAATTTAAAAATGTTCGTTTTGCTTATCCACATGCGCAAGAAGATATCCTACACGATATTAGCTTTACGGCAAAACCTGGGCAAACTACGGCATTCATTGGTTCAACCGGTAGTGGGAAATCAACGATTATCAATCTAGTACCTCGTTTCTACGATGTTAGCGGTGGTGAAATCTTACTGGATGGAGTTAATATCAAAGATTTATCAACATCCCTGTTACGTGATCAAATTGGTTATGTACCGCAAAAAGGATTGTTGTTCTCAGGAACGATAGCAAGTAACTTGCGTTTCGCGAATGAAAATCTAGATGATGCTAGCTTACTCGATGTTGCAAGCATTGCGCAGGCAAGTGATTTTATTTCGCAAAAAGATTTGGGATTAGCAGAACCAATTGCCCAAGGGGGAACGAATGTTTCCGGTGGACAAAAACAACGTTTAAGTATTGCTAGAGCTTTAGCAAAACGTCCAAATGTCTTAATCTTTGATGATAGTTTCTCTGCGCTTGACTTTAAAACCGATAAGAAATTACGTCAAGCACTCAGTGAAAATGTAAAAGATGCAACCATTCTACTTGTTGGTCAACGTGTGGCTAGCATTATGAATGCAGATCAAATTATTGTACTAGATGAAGGTTCGATTGTCGGTGTAGGAACACATGATAGCTTAATGCAAACGTGTGATGTCTACCAAGAAATTGCAGCTTCACAATTAAGTAAGGAGGAACTCGCACATGCCTAATCAAAAAGAGCAACGTCCCGTTATGCCTCGTGGTCCAATGGGACCAGGTCGCATGGGGATGGGTGGAGAAAAAGCGAAGAACTTCAATGAAACAATGGTTACCCTAGCACGCTATATGAAGCCTTTCTATGCGATGTTTGGAGTAGCAATCATCTTAGCGATTGGATCAACTGTTTTCTCCATTGTAGGACCTAAAATCTTAGGGAATGCAACAACCTTAATTTTTGAAGGGTTATCCAATAAAATCGCAGGTACTGGTGGGATTGATTTTGATGCCATCTTGAATATCATTTTATTGTTATTGGGACTCTATAGTGCTTCTGTCCTCTTTAGTTTTGCCCAAGGGTTTATGATGAGTGGGGTAGCACAAAAGACTTCTTATAAATTACGTAATGAAATTAGTGATAAAATCAATCGTCTTCCTCTCGGTTATTATGATAAAACATCGACTGGTGATGTATTGTCACGTGTGACCAACGATGTGGATACGATTGCCAATACCTTGAATCAATCCTTAGCAAGTATCATTACTTCCATGGCAACCATTGTTGGGGTCTTAATCATGATGTTTTCCATTTCATGGCAAATGACCTTGGTAGCACTTGTTGTGTTACCGGTGAGTGGGATGTTGATTGGTGTTGTGGTTAAGTCTTCACAGAAGTACTTTAGACGCCAACAAACTTCACTTGGTGCAGTGAATGGTCATGTAGAAGAAATGTATTCCGGCCATAATATTATCAAAGTATTTAACCAAGAAGCAAAATCACAAGCAGCTTTTGATGCGTATAACGATGACTTGTATCGCTCTGCTTGGAAGAGTCAATTTTTCTCTAGTATCATGATGCCACTGATGAACCTAGTTACTAACTTTGGTTATGTTGTCATTGTTGTATTAGGAGGATTCTTAACGATTCAAGGAAAAATAAGCGTTGGGGATATCCAAGCTTTTATCCAATATGTTCGTAGCTTTAACCAACCAATTGCACAGTTTGCGCAAATTGCCAATGTACTGCAATCCACTGCTGCTGCAGCGGAACGTGTGTTTGAATTTTTGGATGCAACGGAAGAGCTGGAAGATGCAGCAAATGCTTGTGTATTAGAAGGTGTCAAAGGAGAAGTAACCTTTGAAAACGTTCGTTTTGGATATGATCCAAAACAAATTATCATTCCAAACTTCTCAGCTCAGTTTGCACCAGGATCAAAAATAGCGATTGTTGGTCCTACGGGAGCTGGAAAAACAACACTTGTAAAACTATTGATGCGTTTCTACGATATTCAAGGTGGAGATATCAAAATTGATGGTACAAGTATTTATGATGTCAAACGTCATTCCTTACGTGATACGTTTGGAATGGTATTACAGGATACTTGGTTATTCAACGGTAGTATCAAGGAAAATATCCGTTATGGTAACTTAGCAGCGAGTGAAGAAGAAATCTTTGAAGCTGCAAAAGCTGCCCGTGTAGACCACTTCGTTCGTACGTTAGAAGATGGCTATGAAACTATCTTAAATGAGGAAGCAAGTAATGTTTCTCAAGGTCAAAAACAGTTATTAACGATTGCTCGTGCGTTTATTTCCGATCCAAAAATCTTGATTTTGGATGAAGCAACATCTTCGGTTGATACGCGTACGGAAGTGTTGATTCAAGAAGCGATGGAAGCTTTGATGGCAACCAGAACCAGCTTTATTATTGCCCATCGTTTATCTACGATTCGTAATGCAGATACAATTCTTGTTTTGGATAAAGGAGATATTGTAGAGCAGGGAAATCATGATACGCTGATGGCCAAAGATGGCTTTTATGCGAAACTATACGCTTCACAATTTGATGGAGAATAGAGAAAACACAGTTCGAAAGAACTGTGTTTTTTTATCCTTTTCAATTTCGAATCGTCATTTTTGATTCTTTTTTTTTAACGTGTATAATGAGCTTTCAAAAAGGTTCAATTGTTGAACTATTTAAGGAGTAAAGAAATGGAAACAGACCAAACACTGTTGGCTTTGTTGCAAGCAATTCATAGTTTTTTTCGAGAACTTAAGGTTTTTCAACATGGTGAGCATCGGTTAAAACCAGTGGAACTCTTTGTGTTACAAGAAATCCAAGAAATTGGGTATGGAAGGGGCATGGAACTTGCGAAAAAAATGCAAATTGCACCCTCGACGATGTCGATGCTTATCGATGAATTGGTAACGCAAGGCCTGTTAGCTCGCAAACAAGTACCGCGTGATCGTAGGGTTATTATGTTAGAAATTACCAAACAGGGAAGCGACCGTTTGCAAGCGGAAGCAAACCAATTCTTAAGTGAATTATCATCGTTGCGCACCTATCTAAGTAATGATGAAATTACCTTGCTAACAAACTTGTTAAGTCGAGCATTGCAAGCTCTAGAAGAGAAAAAAGAGGAGAAGTCGTATGTGGAAACTTAGACGTTATTTTATGCCATATTGGTACATTTTGGTTGCGATTGTGGTCTTATTGTTTGGACAAGCTATGGCAGATTTGGCATTACCGGAATACATGGCTAAGATTGTTAACAATGGGATTCAAACGAGTGGGATTGAAGGGGCGCAAATGGAAATTGTCTCCAAAACGACCTTTGAAGAAATGCAAGTTTTGTTGCTGCCAGAAGAACAAACCAAGTTACAATCAGCCTATACCCTTGTAGAAGCGAATGCAAGTGAACAAAGTTCTTTACAAAAGACATTCAAAGGGTTAGTCTCACAAGATGTCTATGTGTTGAATAGTTTAGATCAAGCTACACTAGATGAAGTCGAACCATTGATTGCAAAAGCATTGATTGTTCGTAGTTTATTTAGCGGGAATGAAAATCAAGTATTTCCTACCAATGAAAATATCCAAGCATTCTTGGATGCTTTACCAAGTGGTGTGAGTGTGTTTGATGCGCTGCTTGCTTTACCAGACGCTCAACGTACTACCATTATTACGCAGATCAATACGCAGCTCGATGTGGTGCAATCGACCAATCTGATCCAAGGCGCAAGTTTACTCATTTCAGAAGAATACAATGCCTTGGGTATTGATGTGGAAAACTATCAACTCATGTATATGATGCGAATTGGAACTACGATGATTGCGATTACGCTATTTGGAGCCATTGCCACGATTTTAGTTGGCTTGTTATCTGCTCGTACGGCTGCAGCCTTTGGTCGTGATTTACGTGACGCTATTTTTGTTCATGTGACAGATTTTTCCAATCAAGAATTTGATCAATTTTCAACTGCTAGTTTAATTACCCGGACAACCAATGACATTACCCAAATTCAGATGGTGCTTGTAATGTTATTACGTTTTGTCTTCTATGCTCCTATTATGGGGATAGGGGGAATCATTAAAGTAACTCAAACCGATACCAATATGATTTGGATTGTCGCTTTGGGATTAGCATTGCTTGGAATTTTGATTGGCTTTTTATTTATGGTTGCCTTACCAAAGTTTAAGAAAGTGCAATTATTACTCGATCGCTTGAACTTAGTTTCTCGTGAATCTTTAACGGGGATGCTTGTCATTCGTGCCTTTGTAAATGAAGCGACGGAAGAAAAGAAATTTGATGAAGCGAACCGCGATGTAACGCGTGTAAATTTATTCGTCAATCGTTCGATGGCCATCATGATGCCTTCGATGATGTTTATTATGAATGGTGTTACCTTATTAATTATTTGGTTTGGTGCCAAACAGATCGATTTGGGAACAATGCAAGTTGGTGATATGATGGCGTTTATGCAATATGCGATGCAAATCATCATGAGCTTCTTATTTATTTCCATCGTCTTTATCACACTTCCACGTGCCAGTGTTTCTGCATTGCGAATTGCGGAAGTACTCAATACCAAACTAAGTGTATTAGAACCAAAGAAACCGACTGCAACACAAGACAATCGTGGTGTTGTTGAGTTTAAAAATGTATGTTTTGCCTATCCTGGTGCCGAAGAATGCGTGATTCGAAATATTAGTTTTACGGCAAAACCAGGCCAAACCACAGCCTTTATTGGCTCTACCGGTAGTGGGAAATCAACACTAATTAATTTGGTGCCTCGTTTCTATGATGTTACGAATGGAGAAATTCTAGTGGATGGTGAAGATATTCGTAATATCGCATCGAGTGATTTACGCGCTCGTATTGGTTATGTACCGCAAAAAGGTTTATTGTTCTCTGGAACGATTGCAAGCAATTTACGGTTTGGAAATGAATCTTTAGATAGTGCTGCATTGGATGAAATTGCAATGATAGCACAAGCAAAAGACTTTATTGAAGCCAAACCAGAACGCTATGATGAACCAATTGCTCAAGGGGGAAGTAATGTTTCTGGTGGGCAAAAACAACGGTTAAGCATCGCAAGAGCGTTGGCAAGAAAACCAAAAATATTAATCTTCGATGATAGCTTCTCTGCCCTTGACTTTAAAACCGATCAACGGTTACGTCATGCTTTACAAGAAAAAGTACACGATGCAACGATTTTGCTTGTTGCACAACGTGTTGCAAGTATTATGCAGGCAGATCAAATCATCGTGTTGGATCAAGGTGAAATTGTTGGTGTTGGAACGCATGAAACGCTCTTACAAACTTGTCCAATTTACCAAGAAATTGCTGCTTCTCAATTAAGTAAGGAGGAACTAGCACATGCCTAACGATACAAAAGATACCAAAACGATGAGACCTATGGGGCCGGGTGCGCCTATGGGACCTGGATCTGGTGAAAAAGCGAAAAATTTCAAAGGCAGTATGCAACAATTACTGCAATATATGCGTCCATACTATGCAACCTTTATCATCGCCATTATCTTTGCGATTGGTTCTACCGTGTTTACTATCGTAGGGCCAAAGGTATTAGGGAATGCTACCACAGCCATTTTTGAAGGCTTGTTAGCGAAATTTGCTGGCACGGGAGGTATTGACTTTGGTTACATCGGTACGATCGTCATTACCTTGTTAGTGCTTTATATTGTTGCTGCCTTCTTTACGTATACCCAAGGGTGGTTGATGGCAGGAATTGCCCAAAAAGTAAGTTTTAGAATGCGAAAAGATTTATCGGAAAAGATCAACCGACTTCCATTAAAATATTTTGATGGAACATCAACAGGGGATGTGCTTTCTAGAATTACCAACGATGTCGATACGATTTCGACAACATTAAATCAATCGTTAACTTCTGTTATTAGTAACGTAGCGTTATTGATCGGTGTGCTTGTGATGATGTTTTCAATTTCTTGGCAAATGACACTAGTAGCCATCGTTATGTTACCAGTATCGGCTATTTTGGTTGTTGGTGTCGTGAAGTTTTCTCAAAAATATTTCAAACAACAACAAGAATCACTTGGTGAACTCAATGGTCACGTAGAAGAAATGTATACTGGTCATAACATCATTAAAGTATTCAATCAAGAAGATCGTAGTATCAATACCTTCCGAGATCAAAATAAAACATTGTATCAAAGTGCTTGGAAGAGTCAATTCTTCTCCAGTATTATGATGCCACTTATGAACTTAGTTACCAACTTTGGCTATGTAGTTATTGTTATACTTGGTGGTTTTCTAACAATTCAAGGAACCATCAGCGTAGGGGATATCCAAGCGTTTATTCAATACGTTAGAAGTTTCACGCAACCCATTGTGCAAACTGCGCAAATTGCCAATGTAATGCAATCTACAGCTGCAGCTGCTGAGCGTGTATTTGAATTTCTAAATGCTGCAGAAGAGCTCCCTGATAAAGCAGATGCCTTTGCTTTTGATGAAGTAAATGGAAAAGTGTGCTTTGAACATGTACGCTTTGGTTATGAAGATGATGATATTATCATCCCAGATTTTTCTGCTTGTTTTGAACCAGGTTCTAAGATTGCGATTGTGGGTCCTACTGGTGCTGGAAAAACAACTTTAGTAAAACTGTTAATGCGTTTCTACGATATTCAAGGTGGAGATATCCTTGTCGATGGACATTCTATTTATGATGTGAAACGACATAACCTTCGCGATGTGTTTGGTATGGTACTACAAGAAACTTGGTTATTCAATGGTAGTATTTTAGATAACATCCGTTATGGTAATGTCGATGCAAGCGATGAAGAAGTATTTGCAGCAGCGAAAGCAGCCAGAGTAGATCACTTTGTTAAGACCTTAGCTGATGGATACGATAGTATCTTAAATGAAGAAGCGAGCAATGTTTCCTCAGGGCAAAAACAATTGTTGACGATAGCACGTGCGTTCTTAAGCAATCCAAAAATCTTAATTTTGGATGAAGCAACTTCTTCTGTCGACACGAGAACCGAAGTCTTGATTCAAGAGGCGATGGATGAACTTATGAAGGGTAGAACGAGTTTTGTAATTGCTCATCGTTTATCCACCATTCGTGATGCAGATACCATCTTAGTTTTAAATAACGGTGATATTGTGGAACAGGGTAATCACGATACCTTACTTGCTCAAGATGGATTCTATGCGAAGTTATACTATGCGCAATTTGATGAAGAATAACATAAAGTTGTGATTGATCAATAGAAACAACTATTGAAGCTGAGAAGACAATACCGTTTTCTCAGCTTTTTTTAACTTCATAGGGATTTCATCGAATTATTTGGTATAATAAGGGGCACTAGGAGTAATATTATGAAACATGGTTTGTTATATGGTGGTTTTAGTGGTCTTAGTTGGGCACTGTATTCCATTGGTTTATATTCGGTATTAAATTTATATGGAAGTGATTTAGGAAGCCTAAATTCGATGTCTGGGTTGTTGTATTTGATTGCAACCGCCTTAACCATTGCAATTTTAGATGGTGTCATCACGCTAGGGTTTGAGTGCTTTGTTTTATGGAAACAAGGAAAGTTACCTATATTTTGGTCAACTTTATGGTCCAAGAAGAGTCTTGGCATCCTACCAGCAGCCATACTTGCAGGTCCATTTGGACTAATTCCCTATGCGATAGCGAGTTATAGTTCAATCGGTATTGCTGGTGCTGTAAGTGCACTTTATCCAGTGATTGGAGCAATTGCAGCCTACCTGATCTTAAAAGAACAACTCAATGGATTAAAGATGACGGGTATTGTATTAGCTGTGGTTGGTACTGGTGTGATCTATCTCTTTGGCGAACAAAGTACCTTAAGCATCATTGCGTTTGTACTCGCGTTGATTACTGCATTTGGATGGGGGCTAGAGGCGATTTTTGGGGCACGCTTGATGAAAGCAAATGTGGATCCGATTGTTACAATAGCGATGCGACATGCCTATGCAATCGTACTGTATCTTATGGTTTTGATTCCAGTCGTTTGGATTCTTCAAGATCCAAACTACATCCAAACCCTTGTTGCTTCGTTTGCTATGAATTCAGCCTATCCGGCGTTTGCTGCAATACAAGGCTATCATGTGGTAGTAGCTATCTTTGTGATATCGAGTATTTGTGGAGCTATTTCCTATATGAGCTGGTATATGTCCATGCATTTGGTCGGGGTGGCCACAGCCATGGTGCTGAATATCTCTTATGGGTTGTGGATTGTGCTACTAACAAGTTTACCACCTTTTTCTATTCCTTTAACGCCAGCATTACTAGTTGGCGCAATGATTATCTTTTTCGGGTCGGTCTGTGTAATCCTATCAGAACAACGACCTAAAAAGCGAAAAACAAACGCATAAAAACTAGCTTGCCTATTTCCCTCGGATGAAAAATACGTTATAATAGGTGAGCAAGATGCACTCGTGGCGCAATGGATAGCGCATTTGATTCCGATTCAAAAGGTTGGGGGTTCGAGTCCCTTCGAGTGCGCCAACAACATATAAAACGCGATGGATTACCATCGCGTTTTTTTTATAGTGTGCCAGGCATGGCACTAATCTAGCTAGTGAAAGTCTAGTCACAGGTTTTTACCGCCAAGTGTAGTGAACCACAAGTTGGTACCAGTAATGGTATGGATGAAGGAAGTGGTGTAGCGAAGTTCTTGAGCCTACGAAT
>JBOFMT010000096.1:0-24522 GCA_051658525.1 Erysipelotrichaceae bacterium
GTAGCAATCCAACATTGTGCTTGTTCGTATTGTAGAGCCAACAACAAATAAGGATTTACCTTTGGAAATTGTTTTTGGAAGCGTTCAATAAAGCTTAGAATCGTCTTAAATTTACTAGCATCACTTCTCGCAAGTTCACGCAAGTTGTCAAGATAATCAACAATGATCGCTTGCATATCCAATCCATCGTTGATTTGATACATCAAGGCATCAAAGTTATCCAATTTAAAGCGTTTGGCCATCTTAAAAAATTCTCTGAAATTTTCTTCGAAGCGTTCAATTTTTAATTGATCTGACATCTTTGATTCAAATAAAGCACTGAATGCTTCACTAATCAATCCAAAATGAGTAAAGCCATAGATTGGCTGTTTTCGAATAATCTCCAACATCCCTAAATCAATCAACTCTTTCGCATACAATGAATTTGCATCATCGATGTTGTATTCTTGAAACAAAGCATCGGCGATTGCTAAATCATTGCATGTCGTTTGTAGGCGTTCTTGTAACGCGAAAAGGGTGATATCACACCCTAATTTTTTATATTCTTCCATGATGCCTTCCACACTCATATTTGGCACATCATCAAAGGTTTTTTTTAATTTTAATTCATACGTACTATTTTTATCCATATTCACTCTCAATCCACTCGGACATCGATCTTCGCTTGTTTCATTGCTTGTACAATTTCCTGCAAATGCTCTTTGCCATTGAGTTCTACTACGATACTAACTTTAGCACTTTGGTAGTCATTTTTCAAGAAACTTCGCTGATGATCGACAGAAACAATGTTTGCACCTTGTTTCGCAACCAGGTCTAAGACGTGAACAAGATTACCAGGTTTATCTACTAAGAGCACATCCAACGTTGCTTTTCTTCCTGTTTCTACCAAACCAGCATCAATGATTTTTGCTAAGAAATTAACATCGATGTTACCCCCAGATAAAATACAAGCTACTTCTTTTCCTCTGGTTTCAATTTTATTGAACAGAATCGGAGCAATACTAATTGCACCAGCACCCTCAACCATCATCTTCATCTCTTCCAGTAAAAATAAGATACTAGCAGCAATTTCATTTTCGCTAATGGTAATGATATCATCCACATAACGCTCACAATAAGAGAATGGGATACTACCTGCTTGTTTTACAGCAATACCATCTGCCATCGTTGACACATGATCTAACATCACACAGCACTTCTCAAAACGTGCTGCTTGCATACTAGCTGCACTAGAGGCTTCCACACCGATTACTTGAATCGTAGGTTTCAGTGTTTTTAACACATAGGCGATACCAGCAATCAAACCACCTCCACCAATGGGTACAAGCACCATATCCAAGTCAGGTAATTTTTCCAATAATTCCAATCCTATCGTAGCTTGCCCCTTGATGATTTCAATATCATCAAAGGGTTCTACAAATACTTGATTGGTAATCGATTGTAAATGCTTGGCATAGGTATAGGCATCATTGAAGCTATCCCCTTGTAGGATAACTTCAGCTCCAAAGTTTCGTGTTGCATTGATTTTAGCGAGCGGTGCCGTTTTTGGCATCACGATACTACAAGTGATTCCGAGCATTTGACATGCTTTCGCGACTCCCTGTGCATGATTTCCAGCACTTGCCGCTAGCACTCCTCGCGCTTTTTCCTCACTCGATAACCCTGCAATTTTCACATAGGCACCGCGTAGTTTAAAAGCACCGGTAGTTTGTAAATTTTCGGCTTTTAAATAGACATGTTGGTGTCCCTTCATCTTTATGACTGGTGTCTTTTGAATGATGGGAGCTAACAAGCGTTGCGCTTGGTAAATACTATTGAGGTTCATCGGCTTTGATCCACTCTAACAAAGCTTTTGCACTATCCGCTAATCCATCACCATTGAAGCCTAGTTGAGTATAGATTTCACCAACTGGAATGTGCTGTTCGTACAATGCACCAAAGGTACGATCAATCAACTCATCACATAAAGGCTGCATTTGCATTGGTCCAAATGGATTTGCGAAATACGTTGTGGTAATTCCAACTTCATCCGTTGTTCCCTTTGCCATACGTTTTCCTTGTTTGAACACATCAATTGCAGATTGCACATTATGGAAGAAGTGCATCCCTACATTGTTATCATAATTGTTTGCATACAATAACGCATCAATGGCATGTTTTTTCACAATCAGTGCGTAAGGCGCTGCCGGTACGATAACACGTGCATTGGTTGTTTGTGGATTCATAAAGATAGAACGATCAATTTCTTTGTAAGGAGATCCTTTATCTAAGTCATCCAAGCGAATAAAAGCACCAATTTCAGAACCTTGTCCATATAGGAAGTCATCTTGTAGTGAGATGGATCCCATATCATCAAAGATTACATCAATATCGACAATTTCATCATTTCCTAAGTTTTTAAGTGCTTCAATCGTTTCCGATTTTCCAGCACCACTATCCCCAATTAACATGATGTTTTTACGGATCCCATTACGTAAACGTACCGATACAAACGCACCATGAATGGGAAGCGCACGTTTTGCCATCATCGCACAGTTGAAAAGTGTTAACGTCATTTTTTTCAAATAACCAAAATACTCGATTTTCTCATCATAGGTAACACTTCCGACCCATAGATCGTTTTCTTTATCATGGTAGTATTCACAACCTTGACCATAGTCAACACCGAAGAGTAAAATCAAATCTGGTTTTTTACATTCTTCCTCATTTGCAAGTTCAAATAAATTACTCAAAGCAATTTCACTCGCAATAAAGTCTTTATGTACATAAATATAAGCAAGTAGGGTTCCTACTTTTGCAGGGTAACAAGTATAGTTGCCTTCATCTTGGAAACGATGAATTGGATTTTCACTTACTTCCACAAACGCTCCTTCACGCTTGTTGCATTTTGGATAGAGAATCATCGGTGTACGTAGCATAATGCTATCTACCATACTAATATGGTTCAATTTTTCATACATACCTGAGAATGCACGTTGCGCATCGCGTACCAAAAGTGCTGCGTTACTACCCGCTTGCAATTGACGATAGACATTATTTTTTCTACCTTTTACTTTTTCCTCTAGCGAACGATAGGTATGACGAACCAAACGGTTGAAATCGGCATCTGCATCCACAAAAGAACGTCCAACTACAGCATTGGATTCTCCACGATTGGAAATCGTAAAACGTTGGAATCGTTTCCAATAAGAATACAAAGCCTCAATAAATTTCAATAAATTATCTTTATTTTGTAAGTAGTAAGAATCAATCTCATGAACAGAGAAGACTAATAGTTGACGAAATACATTGGTGATCTCCACTTTCGCAACACGTGGCACATGGTGATTGAGTGCCCAAACGTATAATTCATTGTCCGTGGTTTGCAAATCATCTAAAAAGTTCTCCACTACGTTTTTAAACGTACTAGAGTTCAACAATTGCTCTGGTGATGTCACATAACCATTGTTGAAGTTGATAATACATAAATTGTCATTAAAATATATTTTTTCATTCATTTTTTATTGTTCTCCCTTTTTGATTGCTTGTTCTAAAATCACTAGTACGCGCTCGACGATTTCATGACTCGTTTTATTCATATTTCCAAAACGAATGACCTTTCCTTGTAAATGTTGCATCCCACTCCCAATTTGAATTCCATTTGCCTTTAAAATGGCTACCGTATCCACTTGTTCATGTTCTTGCATTACGAGTAAACTTTTGGATTCATGTTGACTTAAAAATGGTTGATACCCAAGTTTGATGAGTCCATCCTTTAAGGTTTGATGAACACTAGCATAAAATGCTTGGGTTTCATCGATTCCATGGTCAAGAATATAGGTTAGTGCAAAATGTAACGCTTTGATATACGGTGTATTCACCGTAGTAAAAATTTGCTTGTTTTTTAAAAAGTTTAGATTACGAGCAATTCCTAAATAGTAGCCTTGTTCTTCTTTTAAAGCAGCGATTGCTTTGGGGGATAGTGCTAAAAGACACAATCCCGGAGGCATATAGAACCCTTTTTGAGAAGCAGATATCGCTACATCCACACCCCAATCATCCATCGCAAACGGATTCATCACAATACCGGAAATCGTATCGACAATGAGCAAACGTTCACTCGCTTTCGTAAGTACCCCTAGAGGTGCAATCGGATTCAACACTCCCGTACTCGTTTCACAATGTGTAACAAAGATCGCTTTGATCTTTGGGTTTTGCTCTAAACACGTCTCTACTTCCTTTAAATCGTAGGAAGTACCCCATGCATAATGCAAGGCATGTACATGTAATTGATAATGTTCACAAATCTCGATAAAGCGATTCCCAAAGTTCCCAATGGAAATAACCAATACTTCATCGCTTGGTTCAAAGAAGCTAGCAACACTCAAATCCATTCCTTGCGTCCCTGAGCCATTGTACAACAAGACTTCTCCCGCTTGCGTTTGAAAAATTCGTTTCGCAAGTTCGTGGGCTTCAAAATAGATCGTACTAAATTCTGGTGAGCGATGATATAAAATATCTTCGTGTAAGATATCATAAACTTCATCCAAACAGGCACTTGGTCCTGGTGTTAATAAAAACATGCACTTCCCTCCATTTCATCCTTTTCTATTATACGTTTTTTTTCTACTTTTTTCCACAATCTATTGAGGAATATCGTATTTTTTCAGAAAATTTTACAAATATTCTTGCTTTGTTTTTACATTATTTGTTTTGTTTCACATTTTTGCTAGTTCTTTTTCAAAAATATTCTTATCATATTAAAAAAAAAGAAACCCGAAGGTTTCTATTTTGTTTGTGCTGCACAACAACACGTATCTCCACATTTACAAACTTCATCCGCAATCGGTTTTAGCAACATTGCCACCATTCCCATCGCAAACGCATTGTTATAAAGACTCATATACCCATGTAATACACCGGTATTGGCAACGATGATAATGTGGGTCATCCCAAAGAAGACACCACCGAAAAAGCCATAACGTTTGGTTACTGGAGCAAGTCCTGTAGCAAATAGAATCGTAATCATCGGTCCTGCTTGTGATAGACCAACCCACCCCTTGGTAAGTACAACCATCAGCATTGCACCAAGTACAAGCGGAACAATATTACGCAGAGTTTTTCCAAAAGCACCAAAGCCGGCTACGGTTAAAATCCCCGCCATATTGGGACCATTGATCGTCCCTTGGCAAACAAGCACCAAAGCCGTACTAAGTAATCCTAGTACCCCAACATTGATAAGCGTTTCTCCATACCCAAATTGATTGACATAGTCACCAAGTTCAGACGTATTGAGTACACTCGTTTTCGATTTACCACTAAGAAGATAGCCATAGACGATAAAGATTACAAACACAACTACAAGTAGTACAACGAGAGGAAATTGATTTGTTACCAAAATTTCTCCAGAGTTGGATGAAATTGTGAAGCCAAATGCCTTTACCAAAGAAAATAAGAATAATAAAACAAAACCAAGCGTAAAGCCGATATTATATAGAATCAAGCCATTGTGTAAAGCTTTGATTTTTGCTGCCATAACTTGAATGGCCATCCCAATGCCTAGACCAACAACAATCGCTAGTAGGATGCCGCCCCAGCCAAGTGCTTCCATCGTATAATAGGTTACTGCAATGGCAGGTGCTGCCGCAGTAGCAAACATTGCCACTGGCATCGCTGCTTTTAAATCTTGTTTTCTAAGCTTTGCCATTAAGATAACACCTAAAAATGGTGGCCAAACAGCGAGTAAGGTTTTACCAAAAAAAGCAAAGCCATAAACAGTTAACAAAGCAGCAATATCCAACCCATTCATTTCACTCTCTACACGGCGCATCGCCCAAAGTAGTATTAAGGTAATCATACCCGCATTGATAAAACTACCGCCTAGACCAATGGCCATTAAATCGGTAATCAACACACCGTGATGCGTAATGACATCCCAAGTTTCTTGCATTAAGGTTGCAAGGTTCGGGGTAAAGAAAAATCCCATACAAATCGTAACAATAGCTAACACGGTAAACACACGATAGCGTTGATTCAACATATTATATCCTCCTACACAAAACAAGGAAGAAAATCAAAGATTTTCCTCCTAGCAATCCTATTTAAATTCGTTTTCTAACAAAGCTTCCAATGCATCAAGTGCAACTTCGCTGTTTTCCGTTTCCGTGCGGCGACGTACTTCAACAATACCTTCTCCACATTTTTTACCAACTGTAATACGAAGTGGTAAGCCAATAAGTTCCATATCTTTAAATTTAACACCAGCACGCTCATTGCGATCATCCAATAAAACATCCCAACCTTGACGTTTTAAACTTGCATATAACGCTTTTGCTACGCTAACTTGTGTTTCATCTTTCACATTCGCAACGACAATACCCATTTGGAATGGCGCAACACTTTTTGGCCAAACAATTCCATTATCATCATGGTGTTGTTCTACAATGGCTGCCATACAACGACCAAGACCAATACCATAAGATCCCATTACGGCTGGATGCAATTTATTTTCCGCATCCAAATAGTTTAGTCCCAAAGACTCAGAGTATTTGGTTCCTAGTTTAAAGGTATTTCCGACTTCGATTCCCTTTTTAAAGTTAAGTTGGTTGTTACAGTGTGGACATAAGTCCCCTGCATGTACTTCCGCGATATCAGCGGTGATTGTAGCTGTGAAATCGCTCAAGTTTACATTCGTTAAGTGATGATCACTTTCGTTTGCTCCACAAATAAAGTCTGCCATCATGGCAACTTCCGCATCCATGACAACCTTACAAGCTAGACCTACTGGACCAGCAAATCCAACCATAGCACCCGTCGTCGCTTCGACTTCTGCATAACTTGCAAGTTCCATTTCTAGTGCACCCAAAACTTTTTTCGCTTTGGTTTCATTGAGTTCGCGGTTTCCTTTCAACAAGAAAGCAACAATCTCACCGTCTACATTATAAAGCAATGTCTTTACAAAGTTTTGTGAAGTTTGACCAAAGAATGCCGCTACTTCATCGATACTTTTCGCATTTGGAGTCAATACTTTTTCGATTGCATTTCCACTTGCTACTTGTTTTTCCCCTTGTAATACCACAGGTGTAATTTCTAGGTTACTCGCATAATCACAATGATCACATAACACAAGTACATCTTCCCCAATATCAGAAATTGCTTGGAACTCTTCGCTTAACATTCCACCCATAGCACCCATATCCGCTTGTACGATTTTATACTCCAATTCCATTTTATCGAAAATATTCTTGTAAGCATCAAACATCAATTTATAACTATGATCAAGTCCAGCTAGATCCGTATCAAAACTATAGCTATCTTTCATGATAAACTCACGAACACGAATCAAACCATAACGCGGTCTGGTTTCATCACGATATTTGGTTTGAATTTGGTATAGCGTATAAGGGAAATCTTTATAACTAGCACCTTTCATTTGTGCTGCCATCGTAAACAATTCTTCGTGTGTAGGACCTAGTACATAGTTCTTTTTAAAACGATCTTGCAGAGCAAACATATTGCTACCAAACGCTTCACGACGTCCACTATTTTCATAGACTTCTTCTAAAATCATACTAGGCATTAATAATTCTTGTGCCCCACTAAGATCCATTTCTTCGCGAATTAGGTTTTCAATCTTTTGTAAGACCTTCATCCCCATCGGCATAATCATATAAACACCTGCACTGCTCTTTTTCACCATTCCAGCGCGTACAAGTAAGTTTCCACTTAGTGAATCTTCATCTTTCGCGTTTTCACGCATCGTATAGAAAAAACTATTTTTTAATTGCATGCTATTTGCTCCTCTACTATTTTAATAAACATCTTTGCGGTTTTTCACCATAACTCTTCTTATCATATCATGTTTTTCCACTGCGAACGATAGTTTTGTTTTGATTTTCATCATTGGTTTATTCGCTGTTTCTAATACATTTCCATCCATATCGTACAGTGTCGATAACACGGTTCTTTCATTATAAATATGTGGTCCAAACACTTCGATGGTTTCTTGTTCTTTAAAGTTATTTCTAACTTCTAACGTTGCCATCTGTGTCGCATCATCATAATCTAGTACATATGCGATAAATTCTTGGGTTACCCCAGCACCATTCACACCGAACAATTGTCCTAAGTGACTAGGTAAACCACCATAGAACCCTACATTCGTTGGTCTATTTTCGCACTTTTCTAATTCTTTTTCATAAAATTGAATGCGTTCTTCACTCAACCCTTTTTCATAATATTCATCAATCAACATCCGATAGGTTTTCACCACCGTTGCAATGTAATAACTACTCTTCATGCGTCCTTCGATTTTTAAGCTCGCACATCCAGCTTCAATGATTCTTGGAATATAACGTGCTGCTGCCATATCTTTACTACTCATTGAGAACATTTCTAAGCCTTCATTGATTTGTTTATCACCAGCATACATACGGTATTTCCAACGACAACTTTGTGCACATCCACCACGATTGGCATCGCGATTGGTCATATTGTTACTTAAGGTACAACGTCCAGAATAGGAAATACACATTCCTCCATGCAAGAAAACCTCAAGTGGTAAACTACTTGCTTTCGCTGTTGCTTCAATTTCTTCCATCGTACATTCACGCCCCAAAACCACACGGTCCATACCCTGGTCTTGCCAAAATTTAACCACACTGCTATTGGTACTTGAATGTTGTGTTGAAACATGAATTTCCACATTCTTTGTATATTTTTTTGCCGTCATCGCAATACTTGGTGACGCACAAATAAGAGCGGTAACACCAGCTGCTTCTAATTGTTCTACATAGGTTTGTAAGCCTTCTAAATCATGTTCATGTGGTAGCATATTTAAGGTAACATGAATTTTTGCCCCATACTGGTTGGCAAAACGCACACCTTCTGCAATATCTTCCACATCAAAGTTACTAGCACGTGCACGTAAGGAAAATTGTTTTCCTCCAATAAATACCGCATCCGCACCATACATTACAGCTATTTTTAATCGTTCTAAATCTCCTGCTGGAGCTAATAATTCTATTTTTTCCATGTTATCACCTACTTCGTCGTTCCTGTTTCTTTGTACATAAAGCCATCACTATACGCCTGCTCTGGATAGGTTTGTTGGAAGTGTTGATATACTGCTTCCCCACTCATCTCACCGCTTATCACTGCTTGATAAGCATCCAGTGTTGCAAGTTGTTCCTCTAGGCTTAAAAACAAGGAATCAATACGTAAATGTGTGATCCCATGCGCAAGCAAAGCATTCACCTCTTTGAATGCTGCGAGTGAGAACCCGGTAAATACATGGGTTCCCGTCCCGTCTTCCATAATTGGCATACGCTCTTCGCGCTGTTCTTCCATCAAATCCAAACGTGCATATTGGTCTAAGTGTAAACTATGGTTGTTAAAGGCATCGTAATTGCTAAGCAAATTACGCTTAGAGTGCATCATATTCAAACGTCCATGAATCACAACCTCACAAGGCTTGTGTGCACGATCTCCAATTTCTAGCATCGTCTCTAAGGTAATTTCTTTCGACAAGACAATTCGTTTAAACCCTTGAGCTAAATAGAAATTCACATCTTCACTATTTGTGATCAATGTATCCGGATTGTAAATCAACAAGTCTTCCATACCGAGAAGTTTTGCTTCATAAGCAAGGCCTAAATCACCAAAATAGATTCCATCGACATTCATCGTTTTGATTTGTTGAAGCGCAAGTCGTAACCCTGCTAATTCTTCTTCTACGTAGATGCGATTCATCAAGACATATGCTTGCATTCCTTCTTGGTGGATTGCATCTACGATACTGGGTAGTTGGCTTAACCCAAATGTAGTGCCACCGCGTACACCGTGAGCTTCTAAAGAAACAATCACACTTGTTGCACCATGTGCTTTATATAATACCAGATCAGCTAATCTGTGTAAGTTGATAATCATATTCATGTAAAATCCTCCATTTCACCATGATGTATTATACCTTATCTTCCTGTATTTGCATAGCTGTGCGCATGGATTCCTCCCTGTTTTCGCAGGATAAAAAATTTTTTTATGTAATTTCTTGACAAGAACCCACAAAAGTTATACTGTACTAGTGTAGATAGTACAGAAAGGAGTCGTTATGTTTCAACTAAACCCCAATAGTAATCAACCCATCTATGAACAAATCATAGATCAGGTGATTCAACTTATTGCCAAAGATGTATATCAAGAAAATGAAATGCTTCCTAGTGTACGTTCCCTTGCCATGAGTCTTTCCATTAATCCCAATACGGTTCAAAAAGCGTATCAAGAATTAGAGCGAAGTGGCTATATTTATTCTATAGCAAAAAAGGGCTATTTTGTTTCGCAACCAGAACATGCCAAACAACAACTAGAAGCTACGTTATTAGACAATCTTCAACAAGCCTTACTTGCTTGTCGTCAATTTCATATTAGTGAAACAAGCATTCAAACAGTATGCAAAAGTACACAGGAGGACAAACAATGATCATAGAACAACTACAAAAAAACTTTGGAGATCAAAGCATCATTCAATCGATCTCATATACCTTTGAAACAAATCATATTTATGGTTTGGTTGGGGAAAACGGAGCTGGTAAATCAACATTTTTACGCCTATGCACTGGTATCTTGCAACCCGATGCAGGTAGCGTCATGGTCGAAGGTTTTGATGTTAACACGACGGAGCGCATCAAAAGTGATATTGCTTTTGTAAGTGATGATCCTTATTTCTTACCCGGAGCAAGTCTAGCAACGATGAAAGACTTTTACCAAACGTTTTATCGTGGTTTTGATGAAGCAACGTATCAAGAACTTCGTGCTCTTTTTGCCTTAGATGAACATAAAAAGATTCAAAAGTTTTCCAAAGGAATGAAACGCCAAGTTTCCCTCATTTTAGCTTTATCAATTGACACCAAATACATCTTATTAGATGAAGCCTTTGATGGTTTGGATCCTAAGATTCGCTTAACACTAAAACAATACTTGATTCAAAAACTACACGAAAAAGAACTATGTATCATTATCTCTAGTCACAACTTACGCGAATTAGAAGACATTGCTGATACGATTTTAATTATGAAGCGTGGATTACTACAAGAGAGTGGTTCTAGTGCAAGCCTGAATATTTATAAATTCCAAGTTGTATTTCAAACACCACCTGATACAAATATGCTTGCCCAACTAAACATTGTCAAACGCATTACGATGGGAAAAGTGGAAACACTGTATCTTTCTGGAGAGCTCGATACAATACTTGAAAAACTAGAAGCAATGCAACCTTTGTTATGTGAGCAATTAGCCCTTAGCATGGAAGAGCGTATTGTGCAAGAAATGGAGGATATAGCATGAATTTAACCTACTTTAAATATTACTTTAAACAAAACTGGCAACTCCTAGGTGTGATGAGTTTGATTTTATTTGCTAGTATGAATATTCCATTATTTATTAGTACAGCAGATGATCTAAGTTCCACCCTACAAAGTAGTGTTAGCATTACCACACTTATTATTTTGGTTGCTAGTATCGTAATCCCACTATTTAACCTCAACTATCTATTTTCAAAAAAGGCATTGGATTTCTATCATAGTATGCCAATTCCCAAACAAGAAATTTTAGTAGGACGTAGTCTATTTGGACTTTTGGTCGTGCTTCTTCCTACCTTACTTTTGGCAGGACTGAGCAGTGTCATTGTGTTAACCAAAGGCAATGATATTTCACTTACGAGCTATTGGATGAGTATCTTTCATATCCTACTTGGTTATGTTGTTCTGTACAGTTTAAGTAGTTTTCTTGCTAGTAAAAACAACAACTTAGTCGATGCTAGTATTACAACGATTGCTTGGTTAAATCTACCTTATATCTTATTCTTATTATTTAACGGATTATTAAGTTTAGAACTTTATGGATTTAGTAGTGCTACAAACTCTAACATGGAACAACTACTATCTCCTTTCTTCCTGATGTTGCAATCCAACAGCATTATCTATTCCAACACCTTAGAATGGCTCAATTGGACGACCTATGCCTATTGGATCGTGATTGCTATTGGATTTGCCATCTTTACGTATCGCAGTTATCCACTTCGCAAAAGTGAAGACGCAGAAGATATCAATACCAGTGTTTGGTTCTATCCAATCATTACCTACAGCATTACTTGCTTTGCCTTAATGTTAACGTTTGCTACAGTTACATGGGGAAGTAAATCCTTTATTCAAATTGTCTTACCTACTACCTTAATTTTAATCGTCTTCCTACTCGCTCGCTTTGTTAGCAAACGTAGTTTAGAAGCCTTTCTTCCAGCGCTAAAAACATTTGCCTTGCTGATTCTAGCTGCCATTGTTGGGTTGAGTGGGGTACGACTTAGTGGAGGGTTTGGTTATGAAAGTCAACAACCAAAACGAGAAGATATCACAAGCATTAACATCAAAGGCTACTTTGAACCAAATTATCTAACGAATTACTTTAGTGAACCCTTCACATTACAAGAGAAAGAGAGTATTGATGCGATCTATAACTTACATACGGAGTTGATAGACAATCGCGATGCCTTCTCAACAAGTTATAGTGGAAACACTGGTTATTTAGAATTTGAGTACCAACTTCAAAACAATGAAACGCTAACTCGCTCATATCGTTTCCCAAAATTACAATTAAGTTATGAAACCATTCGTACCATCAACAATCTACCGGAACTTAATGCTGCGATGTTTGCAACCGTACAAAGTCTAACAAGTGCAAGTTTTGATAGTTATTTTGAAGCACCTGGATTCGCTAGTCAACTGGATTGGAGTAGAAGTCAACAACAAACCTTCTTAAAACTCTACCAAGAGGAATCTAAAGATATTCGCTTCGATACGATTTATTTAGAAAATGAGGAGTATCTAGGATCGCTCTACTTATATGCAGGAACCCTTGACAATGGGGATGCTCTTGACTATGGTCAACCGTTACCTCTTTATAGTTTTATGGAAAAAACAACTGCTTACCTTGCAACAATTCAACCAGCTATCCAAGGATTAGACTTACAAATTGAAACTATTACCTTAGCTTTTGCAAGTGATAATCCAAATATTAGTTACCCTACTATCTTCCGAAGTGATAATTTTATGGAATTTATGAGTAAAGATACACTCGATAAACCAACCACAGGTACACAATACAATGATTTGATTCAAACAAGTGTTCCAAAGGCAGTTCAAGCAGAGTTGCTAGCACTCAGCCGTTATACTTTGGCAAGTCCTGATGAGCCAATGATTTTGGTTATTGTTACAACTTCGAATGGAGACATAGTCAAAGCAATCGATCCGAAATATCAAGCACAAGTTTCAGCTTTACTTGCGCAATAACCAGATAAGATCACAGAACTTCTGTGGTCTTTTTCTTTTTACCCACTTTTTGAACATGATTTTTGAAGTATTTTTTCCCTATGTTATAGTAAAGTTACAAGAAAATCACAAAATTTAGGAGGTGAAGAGATGAGGATTGGAATACCGAAAGAAATAAAACCCCAAGAGCACCGCGTTGGTCTAGGTCATGAACATGTTGCACAACTCATAAAACAAGGGCACCAAGTGGTTGTAGAAAGGGGGGCTGGTGTGGATGCTGGCAGCAGTGATGAGGATTATATCCAAGCAGGAGCAAGTATCGTAGATACAGCAACCGCTTGGCAACAAGAACTCATCATTAAGGTCAAAGAAGTATTACCAAGTGAATACGACTACTTATATCCAGGTCAAATCCTATTTACCTATTTACACTTAGCTGCCAATCAAGACTTACTCGATGCCTTACTCCAACATAGGGTACGCGCCTTTGCCTATGAAACACTGCAAGAAGAAGATGCAAGTCTTCCCTTGTTAGCACCAATGAGTGAAGTTGCTGGTAAGGTTGCCTTTTTGCTAGCAACCTATGGAGAGCGTGCGCTTGAAGGCGGTGCAGGTCACTTACCAATTGCTATTTCTTATGTTGAACCATGTCGAGTTGTTATTTTAGGTTGTGGTAGTGTTGGTACTTCCAGTGCAGAAGCGGCTTTAGCACTGGGAAATAAAGTCTATGCTTATGAAATAAACCCCGAACGAAAGTCAAAAGTCGCTCGAATCTTACCTGAAATCGTGTGGTTAGATACGCTAGAAGCTTGCTACCAAATGATGAAACAAGCTGATATTACCATTTGTGCAATGTTGCATCCAGGAGGCAAAGCGGAAAAATTAATTTCCCAATCACTACTTTCACAAATGCAACCAGGTAGTGTCATTATGGATGTTTCCATTGATCAAGGGGGAAGCATTGAAGGGTTTGATACGATTACCACACATGAACGCCCGTTTGTTAAGGTTCACGGGGTACAATTGTGTACGATTGCCAACCTACCTGGAACCTATCCGAAAACAAGTTCTCGAGCGTTGCATCATGCAACGTTCCCCTACATCTTAGCCTTAGCAAACCAATCCATGTCGACTAACATCAAACATCCAATTTTAAAGAGTGCTTGCAACACCTTTGATGGTGCTTGTACCCACGAAGCGGTAGCGAATACGTTTGGCTATCCCTATCACAGCCTATGAAACTACTCGTCTTGGTATTACTATGTACCCTCCTAGGCTGCCAACTAGAACCTGATACGGCCAAGACCATTACGATACAGGATGATTTGGGACGCGATGTAATCATTGCAAGCCAACCCGAGGTCGTCATTCCCCTCATTGCTAGTTTAGCCGACGTTTGGCAACTTGCCGGAGGAGAAGTAAGTGCTACGAGTAAGGAAGCCATTGATCAAGGTATTGTCCTAGATACCACCCCAATCATTAGTCAAGGTAAAGAAATTCAAAGTGAACAAATTATGGGGATGCAACCTGATTTGGTCATCTTATCCAAAGATTATCCAGACCACCTTGCGTTTGCAAGTCTATTAGATCAAGCTAAGATTCCCAATCTTGTTTTACAACTTGATAGCTTTCAAGATTATCTTTCTATACTCGAACGTTTCAGTCGCATTACAAAACACGATGAAAACTATCAAACCTATGGTTTAGCACAAAAAGCTGAGATCGATGCGCTAATCTTGCAAGCTGCAAAGCAAACATCCGTAGATGTTTTGCTCGTTCGTAGTTTTAGTAGTGGTATAAAAACCAAGGGCAATGATCATTTTGTCAGTGTCATGTTAGAAGAGCTTGGTGCAAATAATATTGCCAATGATACAAATAGTGCTTTGGATGAGCTATCCATGGAAGCCATACTTGAAAACGATCCAAGCAAATTGTTTGTGACAACGATGGGCAGTGATGAAGCGGCTGCACTTACCTATTTTCAAACTACCATCCAACAGCCAACATGGCAAAGTTTAAGTGCAGTTCAAAACAATGCAATTGTGCTACTAGAACAACGTTTGTTTCATTACAAACCCAATGCAGAATGGAGCAAAGCCTATGAAATTTTATACAACCATCTATACAAAACTGCAACAACACCCTAGTCGTGTTGCTTTTTTGCTCTTGTGTTTTCTAGTCGTATTGTGCCTTGCCTATGGTTCAACTGCAATTTCGTTTCAAGAATTATGGCAACAAGGTAGTAAGAGTTCCGCTTATTTGATTGTACTGCACATTCGCATTCCTCGCGTTCTTGCCGGACTTTTTTGTGGTATGGCCTTAAGTTTAAGCGGCCTCCTACTTCAACATGTTTTAAACAATCCCCTTGCAAGTCCTAGTGTGATTGGAATCAATGCTGGTGCTGGATTCTTTGTTGCTCTCGGCTTATTACTATTCCCAAGTAATTCCTTATGGATTAGTCTTAGTTCTTTTTTAGGTGCCTTTCTTACCTGCTTGTTACTGGTAGGATTATCACGTAAAAAAGACTTTTCTACTACTTCCCTCATCCTTGCAGGCCTTGCGCTTTCTGGAATCTTAAGTGCCCTACTTTCTGGACTTAAAGTAATCCAACCGGACTTAAGCATTCAACTCAATACTTTCTTTATTGGTACTTTAGCTAATATTCCCTTATCTGCACTTTTTTGGCCATGTTTATTTATTCTTATGGGAACCCTTTTGGTTTGGAACGCACGCGATATCTTAAACATCCTACAACTAGGCGATGTCTTAGCTTATCATTTGGGTGTAAGTGTAAATAAAGAGCGGATGCGATTGTTGTTTCTAGCAGCACTACTTGCAGGCAGTGCGGTCAGTATTTGTGGCTTACTTGGCTTTGTTGGACTCTTAGTCCCGCATGTTGCAAGGTTACTTGTGGGAAGTGATGCTAGAAAACTCATTCCACTAAGCGCCCTGTTGGGTGCTAGTTTTGTGCTGTTAAGCGATTTGATTTCCCGCCTAATGTTTGCACCATTTGAATTACCGGTCGGCATATTATTATCCATTTGTGGTGGATTGTTCTTCTTATATTTACTCAATCAAGATCAAGGAGGGAAACGTCATGCTGGTATTTGATCAAGTTAGCGCGTATTATGGTAAAAAGTGTATTGTCTCAAATCTTTCCTTCCGCATTACCAAAGGAAAGACAACCATCCTCCTTGGTCCCAATGGGAGTGGAAAATCAACCCTACTCTCCTTGCTTGGATATCATCAAGCAAGGATGCAAGGTAGCATTCTACTCGAAGAAAGAAAACTAACAAGCTATAGCGTTCAAGAGCGCAGCTTCCACCTTGCTCTATTACCCCAACGCTTTCCCCAAGTACAATACGATGTGGAAACGTTATTAACATATGGTCGCTTTCCGTATGGTGAAGGCAATCATCGCTTAAGTGAGAGCGATCGATTAAAAATCGAAGCAATCATTACAACGTTACAACTTGAACCATTGCGTTACCGTCGTGTAGCAAGTCTGAGTGGAGGCGAACAACAACGGGTGATGCTTGGCCTGCTACAAGTCTTAGACCCAGAGATTTTATGTATGGATGAACCATTGACGTTCTTAGATCCACAATATCAATTTCTATTGCTGGATGCCTTGCAAACACTCAAACTGCAAAAGAAAACGATGTTGCTTGTACTTCACGATATCCTATCTAGTCTTGCTATTGGAGATGAATTTTTAGTTTTATGCCAAGATGGGATCCAACACTTTTCAAGTGTTAGCGAATTGCTAGCATCGCAGATATTACGAACGGTATTTCAACTCGATGTTTTTTGTGTCGATGGCCATTATGTGGCAGAAAGGAGTCTATATGGACACGTTGACAAAAACGCAGATTAAACAGAGGATTACAGGCTTTCATGAGGATACGCTTGCCTTCTACAACAAAGAATCCACCGTTGCAGCTTACAAACGAAAATCTGGTGGGTTTGGCACCTATGCCCAACGCGGTGCTGAGCGTGCCATGGTTCGCTTCCGTATCCCAGCAGGGCGCCTACATGCCAAAGATTTTGCTTTCTTTGCATCGCTTTGTGAAACCTACCCGATTACACACCTGCATCTAACGACGGATCAAAACATCCAATTTCATGGGGTGAAACCCAAGGATGTTTCTAGTCTGCTGCTCGCTGGAAGTGACTATGGGCTGTACAATTTTGGTAGTGGAGCCAATTATCCCCGTAATGTCTTAGCAAGTCCACTCACCGGTCTTTCCTTTGATGACTATTTTGATGTCACCCCATTTGCACAAGCAATGACCAAGTATGCTTTTTCGCTGTTTCCCGATGTCAATTTCCCAAGAAAATTAAAATCGGCAATTAGTAGTAATGCAGGCAATGAAGTGCATGTACATACTCGTGACCTTGGTTTTCAAGCCAAACCAAACGGATGTTTTGATGTATATGTATGTGGTGGGTTGGGACGTGATGCCGCAACGGGATTGTTGGCATATGAAGATATTGACCCGAATGAAGTGTTGTACTATTTTGCCGGCTTTATCGATTTTTTTAAAGCTTATGGGGATTATACCAATCATATGCGTGCACGCTCTCGCTATATTCGCAAAGATATGGGAGATGAAGCTTTATTGGTTGCTTTGAATACTTGTATTTCCAAACGAAAGCAAGATGCTAGCCTATTACTACACGAAAGCGTCCTGGTCCATCCTGACTTACATCCACGCAGTGAAGTGTCACCACATCTTTACATGATGCGCAATGGCACTTACGCTTATCATATTCGTCCAAACAATGGAGATCTAAGTGTTACTGATGTATTGGCCCTCTCAACACTCTTGCAACAGCATCCTCATCTTGGTGTCGCTTTAACCCCATTTCAAAGTTTCTATATCATCCATGCAACCTTGGATGATATTCATGCAATCCAACAAGTCGCACAACACAACAGTCAAACGGCCTTTGAGGCTTCCCTTGCCTGTGTCGGGGCTACGATTTGTCAAATCGGATTGCAGGATTCTAGTGGGATGTTAGCAACGCTTTTAGACCATTTTAATACTCGCGATACGAGCTTTTTACCTAAAATCCATATGAGTGGTTGTATCAACTCTTGTGCTGCCCATCAAAATGCTGCGATTGGGTTTGCAGGAACCGCCCGTGTTGTCGAAAACAAGGCCGTACCAGCTTATGAAGTTCATGTGCTAGCTGATCGCAAAGCACACCGCCTCGCTAGCAACGTTGGCGTAATGTTAGCGAGTGAGCTTTTGCCTTTCTTCGATGAGCTCTACGAAGTTCTCGATGCACCGTTCCACCAGTGGATCAAACACCATAAATCACAATTTGATCGCTTGCTTGCCAAACATTTGTTTCAAGCACCACCAATCAAGCAATAAAAAATCCGTCATGCACATCATGACGGATTTCTTTTTGTTTGATTAAAATAATGGAGTGACACGCTCTACAATGCCGTTAGCACTCAATCCATGTTTTTCTAGGATGACTGCTGGTTTTGCAGATTCCCCGAACACGTCTTGAATTCCGATAAACATTTGTTTACAAGGTGCATGTTGTGCTAATACTTCCGCAACAGCACTTCCCAAACCACCTAATACACTGTGCTCTTCACACGTTACAATGATATCGTGTGTATTGGCAAGCTCAATCAATAAGTTTTGATCGATTGGTTTGATGGTATGAATATTGACTAGGGTTGGATTATACCCTTGTGCTTGTAAGATTTCCAATGCTTTTTTCGCTTCTTGCACCATAAGTCCACTTGCTACCAAAGCAACTTTGGTTCCTTTGTTCATAACAATCCCTTTACCTAATTCAAATTGGTAGTCTTTTGCAGTAAATACTTCTTCTACTGCCAAACGTCCCAAACGAACATAAGCAGGACCCTTGTGAGCAGCAACTGCTTTGATCACA
Source organism: Erysipelotrichaceae bacterium (assembly GCA_051658525.1). Taxonomy (GTDB): domain Bacteria; phylum Bacillota_I; class Bacilli_A; order Erysipelotrichales; family Erysipelotrichaceae; genus JBOFMT01. Next base: position 19,215 of record JBOFMT010000096.1, read on the forward strand.
GCTTCTGTTTCAACTGCATCACATGGCTGAACAACCAACATTCCAGGAATTCCACGCATCAAAGAAATATCTTCGATTGTTTGGTGACTTGCACCATCTTCTCCAACACTTAGACCAGAGTGAGATGCACAAACCTTTACATTTAAGTGTGGATATCCAATGGAATTACGAATTTGTTCAAAAGCACGTCCAGCTGCAAACATTGCAAACGTTGATGCAAATACGGTTTTCCCATTGGCAGCCATACCCGCAGCAACACTCATCATATTACCTTCGGCAATTCCCATATTAAAGTGTTGCCCTGGAGCAACCGCTTTGGTATCACTCGTTTTTGTAGATTTAGATAAATCCGCATCCAATACAAAAATATCTTTATTTGCTTGTGCAAGCGCAGCAAGCGTTTTTCCATATGCTTCTCTTGTTGCGATTTTAGCCATTGTTTTGTACCTCTTCTAATTCTGCCAACGCTTGAGCGCATTGTTCCTCACTTGGAGCAACACCATGCCATCCTGCTTGGTTTTCCATAAAGCTTACGCCTTTTCCTTTGATTGTTTTCGCAACGATTACACTTGGTTTTCCACTTACCGCTTTCGCTGCTGTAAGTGCTGCTTGAATCGCTGTAAAATCATGTCCATCAATGATTTGAACATGCCATCCAAAAGCTTCAAATTTCGCATCGATTGGTGTTGGATTCATGACAGAAGTAATATCTCCATCAATTTGCAAACCATTGAAATCAACAAAAGCTACTAGATTATCGAGTTGGTAGTGTGATGCTGCCATTGCTGCTTCCCACACTTGACCTTCTTGTAATTCTCCATCACCTAAAAGTGCATACGTCATGAAGCTATTTCCATCTGTTTTGTTTGCCATCGCCATACCAACAGCACATGAAATTCCTTGACCCAAGCTTCCCGTTGACATATCGACACCAGCAACATAGCCCATGTTTGGATGCCCTTGTAACACGCTACCCAATTGACGGAACGTAGGTACTAGTTCACGATCCAATAACCCTTTTTCCATTAACGTTGCATACACAAGTGGTGATGCATGTCCTTTGGATAAGACAAATTTATCACGTTGGATATCGTTGATATTGCTCGCATCCACATTCATTTCAGAAAAATACAAAGTTGTTAAGATTTCCACACCAGATAAACTTCCCCCTGGGTGACCCGATTGCGCTGCCGTAACCATCTTGACGATATCGCGACGGATTTGCAATGCATGTTGTTTCAATTGTTCTATTTGCACACTCATTTCCTCCATTAAACTGTTTCATTATAACAAAAATCCAACGTACACACCATAGCACTTGACACAAAAATCATAAAAAAGCTGTAGTAATCCTAAATCATAGGCTCTACAGCTCTGTTTCTATTTATTGTGATTTTTTTAACTTTCTAAGAAGGTATTTCCTTTATGGAAAACGCCAACAATAAGGGCCATCGTTAACAAACACACACACAAAAAGACAAAGAAGACACTCTGCGTAGGATTGAACGTCAAGAACCCTTCTGGTAGGGATTGTGCAATGATTGCATAAATTTTATCCCCATAGAAAATTCCAATGGCAAACAAGGTTTGATAGATCCCCATCGAGATTTCTCGATAGTCTTTCGCAAACGGTTGCATCGCAAGACCCAACAAACAATTGTAGGTTAGTCCATATCCAAATCCGTTCAAAGCGTAGGTTAAGAAAATCAGCGGTGCACTTGTCGAGAAGGTTACGACCAAGATAAAACATAGGCTAAGACCAATACCGAGTAGCAAGGTATTACGCACACCGATTTTTTTCTTAAGATAGATTCCCATTAAAACACCTGCAATGAGTTGGAACATACTAAAGACAACATCGGTATAGGCAATAGCCAAAGGATCCATTGCAATGATTTCACTACGTGCATAGGCAACTACATTGGCACCTGAACTACCAAACTTGATAAAACTTACTAAAACACCCAAACTACAAAGCGTTAAGAAACGTGTATCTTTACATACTTCTAGAAACTTTGCCGTTGAGAAATTACGTGTTTTACTTTTATTGTCCTTAATAAACAATAAGAGTACAAAAGCAATGAGGGCAAGGCCTGCAGAAATCATCCACAACCAGTCATAGTTTTTAAATGCTTGGGATGTCGCTAAATATTGTAGTGGTGCGACGCAAAATTCAGCTAGCAGAGGCGCTACACTTAAGATAGAAACACTGACCAAAGCTTGTTCTTTGGTAAAGGTTTCCGCAAACATGACGTTAAACATGGCAAGTAAACTTGCACCTAACCCTAGTGCTAGCGAGCTACTTAATAAGGAAATATAAGTAGGGTCAATAACGACAACGACACTTGATACCGCGATAAAAACAAGAGAAAGTCCGATAAAAAACTTTCTAGAGCGGAAGTAGTCAGATAAAGCAAAGAAGGGTAAGCGGACAAAGATGGAAATAAATCCATAAGCTGCAGCTACATTGGCTGCCAATACGGCATCCAATCCCAAACCACCAACATCCATCGGGCTCATCGCGTAGGTTTTGCGATAAGCACGAATGATGTTGATGCTAGACCAAAAGACAACCAAGAGGATGAAAATCATCAACTGGTATTTGGTCAATTCGTATTTTTTGTATAAATAATATACCAACCCAATAATTGCAACGATACTTACAAGGTATACGATATTTTTTGGATCGGAGAAGACGTATTGTAAAGCGTCCATATAAATTCTCCTTTTACTGTTTAATAAAACTTAATTGTACTTTTTGTTTTTGAAGATCAATCCCAATCACATAAACGGTTAAGATATCTCCAATTTTACAAACTTGACTTGGATGACTAACGCGTTGACGTGCAAGTTTTGAGATATGTGCCAATCCATCACTTTTCAAACCAATATCGACAAACACTCCAAAGTCAACAATGTTTCGAACCACACCTTCAAGTGCATCCCCAATGTTTAAATCATCGATTTTTAAAATATCACTGCGCAAGATAGGGGCAGAAAAGGCCTCACGATAATCACGCACATCTAGTTGTAGTGCGGTTTTAATATCCGCAAACACATAAGGGTCAAGGTCAAACGATTGTTTCAAGGTTGTAAAATCAAGACTAGCAATCGCTTCTTGGTCACCGAGTTTAATGCTATAAGCTTTTTGAATTGCTTTAGCAAGCGCATAGTTTTCTGGATGTAGACCGGTTGCATCAAGTGGATCTTTCCCATCTACAATACGTAAGAATCCAGCTGCTTGTTCAAAGGCTTTCGGTCCTAACTTTTTAACTTTTTTAAGTTCACTGCGTGATGTTAGCGCACCACTTGTTTGACGATAGCTAACAATTTCTTTGGCAATGGCTTTGTTGATACCAGAGACATGCGATAATAAAACTTCACTTGCAGTATTCACGTTAACACCAACACGGTTTACTACTTTATCTACGACAAAATCCAAACGTTCTTGTAGTTGTTTTTGAGCCAAGTCATGTTGGTATTGTCCAACACCAATCGCTTGTGGATCAATTTTAATGAGTTCACTTAATGGGTCCATAATTCTTCTAGCGATACTAATCGCAGAACGCTCTTCTACATGTAAGTCAGGAAACTCTTCTTTTGCTAGTTTGCTTGCGGAATAGACACTAGCTCCAGCTTCACTGACAATCGTATACGCACAATCAAGGCTCGCACATTGAATTGTATCTGCAACAAAGCTTTCCGATTCCCTTGATGCCGTCCCATTTCCAATCGCAATGATATTAATATGGTGTTTTTCAATCAAGGCTTTTAGTTTTGTTTTAGCTGCATCGTATTTATTGATGGGTGCATGTGGATAGATTACAGCAATTTCCAATACTTCCCCACGGGCATCAATGACAGCTAACTTACATCCGGTACGAAACGCTGGGTCAAAACCTAGGATTACTTTATCTTTGATCGGAGTTTGCACTAAGATTTGTTCCAAGTTATTGGAAAAAAGTCCAATGCTACTTTCGTGTGCCTTTTCACTTAGTTCACTACGAATCATACGCGTAAGGCTTGGAACCAACAAACGTTTAAATCCATCATTGATGGCAGCTTCTACTAGCTCAGCATGGCTAGCTTGTAGCCCACGTTTGTACGCTCGATACAAATACTCAAGATTATAAGCTTCATCAAATACAAGAGAGATCGTTAGAATACCTAATTTCTCTCCACGATCCAACGCCATAATACGATGTGGTGCTAGTTGTCCAATGCGTTCACTGAATTCATAGTACATTTGGAATACCATACCGTCATCTTCTGCATTTTTCTTTTTGCTAGCCGTGATACGTCCATACCCTAACATCGATTCTTTGATTTTTGTTCGATGCTTTGGCTCATCACTCACGCGTTCTGCAATGATATCTTTTGCCCCTTGCAAAGCATCCTGCTCACTCACGATTCCATCATTTAGATACTTCTCTAGTTCAAGTGGTTGATTTTTTAAAATGGCATCTGCCAAAGGTTCTAATCCCAAGGCAATCGCAGCACTTGCTCTGGTTTTTTTCTTTTGTGCATAAGGACGATATAAATCTTCCAATACGCTAAGCTTGCTAGCTTTTTGAATGTCAGCTTCTAACTCTGGTGTTAATTTTGCTTGTTCTGCAATCAAACGTAACACGTCAGCCTTACGTTTTTCTAAAGCAATTCCATATTTGTATTGCTCTTCAATCACACGAATTTGTTCTTCATCTAAATTTCCTGTCATCTCTTTTCGATAACGAGCAATAAAGGGAACGGTATTCCCCTCTTCCAACAATGCCAACGTTTTTTCAATTTGGCTTGGTGTAATGGTTAATGTTTGTGCAATGGTTTGTATTAAATCCATAATTCCCTCCTAAAGTTGTAGCAGGATACCTGCTACCATACAAAGCAATAAGTATACAATCGGATGCTTGTTGGTTTTGAGCGCAATCACAAGCACAATCCCAAACAAAATAAGCTGGGGCACTTGAAAGAACGACCAGGTACCAATCGCATCACTTTGAAATAAGGTCAACATAAAAATCGAAATAGCAACACTTGTAATAAGTGCCATCGTGGTTGGTCGTAAGTAAGTGAAAACTTTTGTGACCATTGGATGATCTTTGATGCGATCCATCACTTTCGCAATACTTAAGATAATGATTAAACTTGGTAATACCAAGGCAATACTCGCAACAAAGCCACCAATGATACCAGCTGCATGAAACCCTGCATAGGTTGCCATATTAATTCCGATAGGTCCCGGTGTACTCTCGCTCACCGCAATCAAATTGGTTAGCATTTGCAAATCAAACCATGGGTAGCGTGTTGCCAA
>JBOFMT010000097.1:0-1639 GCA_051658525.1 Erysipelotrichaceae bacterium
TAGAATTTTAAACTGGTGAATCAGCGTATTGAAGTGGTTTTGAATCTATACGATATGGAAAGAAAAGGTGCAAACATATTGCATGATGTTTAAATCTTGGTATAATGATAGAGCTTTAATAAGACAATAAACGGTGGGACGTTAGCAAAGCAAATGCTTTGCTTCTTTTTGGGAGAACGCAATGAAACAAACATACAGGCCTTGGAGTATTTGGAAGACCTTTTTTTTATCAGGGTTATTATTATTTGTGATTATACGTATTTTCTTTACGTATAATCAGTACATTTTAGATGAAGTACGGGCCAATGTGGAAGAAACCTTGCACGAGACACTCGTTCAACAGTCACATAACTTTAATACCAAAATTATCGCGGATCAAGAATCTATGGATTTGATTGCCTTGCAACTAAAAGCGTATGCAAACATTCAAGATATTCCGCTCGATAAACTACAAGAAATCTTAGCTGTCACGACATTTCAGACCTTAGCAATTATCGATCTAGATGGGAATCTATATGCAACCAATGGAGTTGAAACCAACATTCAAGATCGGGACTATTTCCAAGGTATTTTAGAAGCAAAGCGTATTGTTACAGTAGTAGAGGATTCTAGAATTCAATCAAAATCAGAAATGCTGTATACCTCACCTTTATACTATGAAGGAAAACTTTATGGTAGTGTAATGGGGACATATGATACTACAGAATTACAGGAACTCTTTCTTACTAGCTTTGGAGGAAAAGGGTATTCCTATATCGTAAGCGATGATGGAGATTTGATTGTTAATAGTTTAACGGATCAAGCTTTGCTACAAACCAAAAGTATTCTTGAATGGTACGAGAATGCTGATTTTTATTCTGGAGATAGCTTTGAAACCATGATGTATAATTTAAAGCATCAAATCTCAGGGATTGTACGCATGTCGTACTTGGGAGAACAACGGATCATTGACTATACGGCACTGGATGTTGATGGCTGGAATATGATGACAGCCATTGATAACAATGTCATTGACCAGCATGCAAGGCGGATTGTATTAGCTTCGTTGAGCGTTTCCTTTGGTCTATTGGCAATGTTGAGCTTTTTGGTTGTTGTAACGCTTTACTCGAAGAAACGGCGAGAACAAGCGATTGAAAAAATTGTATCTTACGATACACTAACATCGGCTACAACCCTATCGAAATTTAGAGTGGATGCGAGCACTTTGTTAGAACAACAACGCAATCATTCCTTTGTATTAATCAAACTCGATATCGCTGATTTTAAGATGATCAATCGAACATATGGTTATGAAAAAGGAAACTTGGTATTGAAAATCATTGCGGAAAGCATTGAATCCTTACATGCCAACTATCCACAAATGGTTTACTGTCGGTTCAATACCGATGAATTTCTGTGTCTGTTTCCTATGATGGACCAACACTGGCAAATCCGTACCCTGACTGCATACCAACAAACAGCTCGTAATGTAGAAGCTAGTTTGAATCAACCGATTACCTTACCGATGGGCTGCTATGCGTTTGAATCACACGAGAACATCCCGCTTTCATTGGCAATCGAACGTGTCAACTTTGCCCATCGGAAAGCTAAAATTGAAGGCAAACACATGGTTGTATTTGAAGATGCGTTAGAAGTGTTA
>JBOFMT010000098.1:0-2237 GCA_051658525.1 Erysipelotrichaceae bacterium
ATTTATGATCAAACGGGATGTCAATCGGTACCAGCTGAAGCAGCACGTGTTGTTGAACTTGTAAATGAAGTTGAAAATGAATTGTTGTTAGCGGTAGCAGATGAAAAAGTGTACATGGAACAAGGTTTAATCGAAATTCTTGGTGAAGAAATCGATGCGAAATATAATGAAGCTGTTTGTAACATTACAATTAATGACGTACCAAAAGATGAGCTTCGTATCGTCTTCACACCACAACACGGAACAGCAAATATTCCAGTTCGTCGTGCTTTGGAAACATTAGGGTATGAACATGTCCATGTTGTTGAAGCACAAGCAACACCAGATGGAGATTTCCCAACAGTTGAATTACCAAACCCTGAGGATCCAAAATCATTCACAATGGCAATGGAATTAGGAGCAGAAGTTGATGCGGATATTTTATTGGCAACAGATCCTGATGCTGACCGCGTTGGTTTAGCAGTTAAAACTGCAAACGGAACGTATGAATTATTAAATGGGAACCAAACAGGAGCATTAACATTCCACTACTTAGTGACACAACGTCAAGCTAAAGGAACACTACCAACAAATCCTGTGATGTTTACAACGATTGTTTCAAGTGATTTAGCTGAAGCAATCGCCACAAAATATGGGGTGTCAACAGAACGAACGCTAACAGGATTCAAATTTATTGGTGATCGTGTGCACCACTATGAAAATACTGGAGAGAAAAACTTTATTTTCGGTTACGAAGAAAGTTTTGGTTCATTAGTTGATGCAACGATCGCTCGTGATAAAGATGCGGTACAAGCAGTTGTTATTGCAGTTGAGATGGCAGCGTATTATAAAGCACAAGGAAAAACGTTGTTTGATGTATTAGATGAAATTGGTGGGGAATTTGGTTATTTCCAAGAAGGCTTAGTAAGCATGAGTTTACCAGGAAAAGATGGATTAGCAAAAATTCAAACCTTAATGTCAACGGTGCGCCAGCAACCATTCACGACAATTGCAGGGCAACAAGTGATCGCTCATGAAGATTATTTCCAACAATTACGCCGTGATGAAACTGGTGAAACGATTATTGAATTACCTCAAGCGGATGTTTTAAAATATTATCTTGCTGATGGTAGTTGGTTCTGCTTACGTCCAAGTGGAACGGAGCCGAAAGCAAAAGTATATATTAGTGCGAAAAAAGCAACGCAAGCAGAAAGTCAAGAAATGGTTGCTAAAATCGAAGCCGATGTGATGGCAATTGTAAAAACAATTATTTAATAATCACGATTGATACCATCACAAATAATTTTTGTGGTGGTATTTTTTATAGAAAAAAAGAGGGAAGAAAATGAGAGCACTGACATCGGAAGATTACTATTACCTAGAAAAAGGGGAGCATGAACGATTACATGAAATTTTAGGGGCACATATCCAATACCATAATGATCGCCCTTGTGGAACAACCTTCCGAGTCTGGGCACCAAATGCGAAAAGTGTCCAAATTATTGGAGTGTTTAATAATTGGCATGAAGGTCAGTACATGCATCGAGTACAGAATGGGTTATGGGAGTTATATGTTCCTAAAGTCGAAGATTATTATGAATATAAGTATTTGGTTGAACAGCAAAATGGAAAAAAAGTTGCCAAGGCTGATCCCTTTGCCTTTTGGAGCGAAGTAAGACCACAAACAGCTTCACGTGTTTATAATCTAGATGGCTATACTTGGGAAGATAGTCACTGGTTGGAACAACGTAAAGAAAAAAATTATCAACAAGAGCCGATGCTTGTCTATGAGTTACATTTAGGTTCATGGCGAACGAAAGGTGATGAACTTTATTATAATTACACTGAAATTGTTGATGAGTTGATTGAGTATGTCAAAGAACATGGGTTTACGCATATAGAATTGTTACCAATTATGGAACATCCACTCGATGCTTCTTGGGGATATCAAGTAACGGGATATTTTAGTACAACAAGTCGGTATGGTGAACCAAAAGATTTGATGTATTTTGTTGATCGTTGCCACCAAGCTGGCATTGGTGTTATTCTCGACTGGGTACCAGTTCATTTCTGTAAAGATGAGCATGGCTTATATATGTTTGATGGGACACCACAATTTGAATATGATCAAGAGCATGATCGCGAGAACTACCAATGGGGAACGGCGAATTTTAATTTACATAAAGCTGAAGTTCAAAGTTTCTTATTATCAAATGTTCACTATTGGTTAGACAAGTTTCATTTTGATGGTATTCGTG
>JBOFMT010000099.1:0-30421 GCA_051658525.1 Erysipelotrichaceae bacterium
GAGCAACACGAAACATCGGCTACTACATTAGCCTAGCATGTGCACAAGCGGGATACCTTGTATTTGCCCTGGATTATACCTTGCATCAACCCTTACCCAAACACATTCATTATCTTGAGGTAGATCTTAGAGACAAGGAGGCAATACAAGAAGCCTTCAACTGGATTTTTCAGGAATATGGCCCAATCTACGCACTTATTAACAATGCAGCCATATCCCAAGTCCATACGCCCATTTTAGAAATGGAGGAAACTGCGTTTTGGGATATCCTCAACGTCAATGTCAAAGGTGCTTATTTATGCAGTCAAGCATTTGTGGCAAACAACCAAGAGTCGAAACATGGAGGTCGTATCATCAACATCGCTTCTACTCGCTATGCGCAAAACGAACCAGATTGGGATGCCTATGGAGCAAGCAAAGGTGCACTTGTTAGTTTAACGCAAAGTCTAGCCATCTCCCTTGCACCCTACCATATTTGTGTCAACGCCATTTCACCGGGTTGGATTGTGTGTGATCCAAAAGAAGAGCTTCGCAGCATTGACCATGCACAACATCCAAGCAATCGCGTGGGAAAACCACAAGACATTAGCAATGCTGTCATATTTTTACTCGATCCACAAAACGATTTTATCAACGGACATAATCTTGTCATCGATGGAGGTATGAGTAAAAAAATGATCTATGAACCATAAGAAAAACCAGCGTGAGCTGGTTTTTATAATACTTTTGATAAGAATACTTTTGCGTGTGTTCCTGCAATTCCTTCAATACGACCTACTTCTTGATAACCATTTTTTTCAAAGAAAGCAATCGCTTGTACATCCATTAAATCCAAATGCGCAATACTACAACCATTGGCCTTGGCTTCATGTTCAATTGTTTGTAACAATCCACTTCCAATTCCTTGCAAGCGTTTGTTGGTACGAACCCACATACTATCAATATAAAGTACCTTCCACATAACGCTATAAGCTAAAATTCCACCAACCATTGCATCGTTTTCATCACGAAAACACGTTTGCACCGGAATAAAGGCATCCGCTTGGGTAAATGGTAAGGCAGCATGCAATGCTTGCATCACCTGTGCATCAATAAATTCTGCTTCTTTCGCAGTCGGTGTATCCATAAAATATTTTTTCATCGTCTTAGTTCCTCTTTATTTTCTCTGTGATTGCGCTTAGCCACTGCGCCTGCATGTCTCCTTGATAACCCGAATCACCCATGGCAATCATCGGTTTGAAAGGACCGTGGAAATCACTTCCACACGTAATAAGCCATTCATTCTCGTTACAAAAACGCTCGTAATAGCTGTTCATTGCTGCGTCATGATAATTGCTGTACGCTTCTAATCCCTCAATCCCACAAAGTTTCGCTTGTAAGAGCAATTGTGGTTGTTCGTAAAAATTAGTATAAGGATGTGCAATGATGGCAATACCACCAGCAGCCTTAATTTCTTTTATCGTCGTCGCTAAACTAGGATACTCGATTGGTACATGGCAAGGTTTGCCTACCGAGCAGTGATCCCAGTAAAAATTAACCGGAGCAGGAGATTGTCGTTCTCCTCCGACACGATACGGTGCTAATACGGCTTCATCACTCCACTTAGGATTATCTAAGATTGCTTGAAAGGTAATTCCAAAGGGGTTAAGACTACCTGCACTCAACTTCATCAAAGCTTCGATATCCAGTCCAAGCTTAAAGTTGTGATCAATTAGTTCCAACCGTTTGCGCGCACTCGCTAACATCAAGGCATTGATGTGACTACTTAAGTTTTTAAAATACGGATGATCAGGATCAATTCCAAGTCCTAGCACATGCACTTCCAACCCTTCAAACAAGGTATCGCATTCAATACCTGGGATAACGCTAATTCCCACGGCTTGTCCTAGGGTCATTATTTTTTTTACACCAGCTGTGGTATTGTGGTCACACAAGGCAATACAGTTTAACTTTGCCGCTAAGGCATGTTGGATGAGTTCTTCTTCCGTTAGTGCTCCATCACGCGAATGGTGAGAATGCATGTGTAAATCAAATTTCATCTTCCTGCCCTCGTTTCTCTTCATAACGCACTTATTGTATCATAAAGTAGAAAAAAAATAACGAAGCTATCGTTATTTTAGTTGGTATGTTAGTTTGGTTTCATAACTCAAGCTTTCAGAGTTACCTGCATGCTTGATATAGTATTCATAAGCAAGAGGAATCCACGCAAGTTCTTCCTTCTGTAAACTTTGTTCTAACACTTGATAACTACTAGCTAAGTTCCGATAGCTACCAAAATGCAAAATACTAGCCCAACGTCCAGCGGGAATCGTTGATGTTAGGATTTCATGTTCCCCAACACAGGGCACTGCGACTACATAACCAAAATCAACCTCTACCTGTGTTGTGGTATACGTAAAATAGCGTCCAAAAAAAGGAGAAGCTGGCACAATTTGGTGCTTGTCTAAATAAATATCCAATAGTGCCTTGGCTCGACTCATCTCCCGTTTCATATCAACGGGTGCAAACATACTATGAATGATAATAATCGACTGCTTGTTTTGCGCAACTATTTCTACATTATACTCCATTATGGATCACCTACCTTGTTGGTTTCATCATAGCCTATTCTCAAACAAAACTCCAACAAAACCCTTTAGAAAGGGGGGGAATACCTCAAAAGCTAAAAAAACCTTGCAAGGGCAAGGTTAGTTTTGTGAAAACACTTTTGGTGCTTTGATCAGATACATATAAATAAAGGTAGCGCGTGCCATAAAGACAACTGGATACAAAATCGAACCATAGGCTGTCGACACCATACCAACAAGTGCTGCTAAGAGCGCTGGTCCAACCATCGCATAAATCGTTACTTTAAACGCCTCAAAGTAACGAATTCCTCGCTGTTTACGCAGTCCCGTGAAGAACAACATTAAACTCGCTAGAAATAAATAAGTTACATTTTGTAAGAGGTTGGTCATATAAATCATCACCAAATCAAAATTCAATCCCGATAACAATAAGTTTTTAACAAACAGTGGTACATAAGCATCCCCTTGCTCACCAGCAATAAAGTCAGCAAGCTCTGAAAAGCTCAAATCACCAAACGTGGTATACGTTCCAGCAACCACACTTTCTTCACTTTCTCCAACAATCACAACCGTTGTAGGTCCAAAGTAGACACTTTTTGTCGCTGCTTGTGCAGGTGCGTCTTGTTCTAAATAGTAGGTATACCCACCATAACTTACCGTTTTTTCACCGCCACATGCCAAGGTAGCATCCACAAAGGCACAAGCTTCTTGTTGTACTAACTGCGTAAAGCTAGCTTCAAAGCCTGGTAACATCGCCAAGGCATCTTGTTCTGACACCTGAAAACGTGCAATGTAAAACGGTACACTAATGATACTAGTAACAAGTAAAAACAAAACAATAGAGATTGCAAGATTCATATCTCGCATTTTCACAACAGCTTTACTGCTGTAGAGCGCACGCGCCATAACTTTCAAACGATTCATATAAGCTCCTATTCCTTTATAAGATAAAAAAGTGCAAAAGAATTTGCACTTTAAATTTTAACCTTTATCCGCTCCAGCCGTCAATCCATGCACCATGTATTTTTGCATCGAGAACTGTACCAACATAATCGGTACGGCAATCAACAAGGCACCCGCCATAAAGCGTAATGGATTGTAGAATTGTGTCAGCATTGGATCGGTTGTATTATACAACCATACAGCAACCGTCATATTTTCCGGTTGTAAGAAGTTTTTCTGTAAGATAAAGTCTAACCATGGAGCCATAAATGCACTAACTCCAATGAATCCAATGATTGGCGTAATGAGTGGGAACAAGATTTTTGTTAATACTTGTAACTTACTTGCACCATCAATGCGTGCAGCCTCATCAAGGGAATATGGTATGTTTCGCATAAAGCCTCGTACCAAGAAGGTATTGTATGGTATCGAGCCCGCTGCATAAATGAGTGCCAGATAGTTTGGTTTATTTAAGAAACCAAATGTACGGAACATTAAGAACAAGGCAATCATACCCATGAATGATGGGAACATATTTAAGACCATCATGGTTAAAATCCCAACTTTACGTCCTTTAAAACGTAAACGTGAGAATACGTAACCCGTAATAACGGAGAAGAAAATTACGAGTACAGTATTGATGACTGCAATTTGGAACGTTCTTACAAAGGCTCCAACATAATCCGGCATCAATTGTGCAGGGTTTGACTTGTAGCTAAACAAGTATTGGAAATGCGTCAACGACAGGTTTTCAAAATCTGGGAACAATGGAGCTGACGAGAGCAATTTTCCTGGTGTAAAGGCAGCTGATATCATCCAAAGTACTGGAATTAATACCACAGCTGCGGAAATCAATAACCAAATGGTGACCAAAATTTTTGGTACTACTTTTTTAATTACATGCATACATTAATCCTCCCATAATCCTTTGGATCTCGACAAGTTAAAGACTGCAATAAATCCAACAAAGGCAAAGATTAAAATAGAATACACAGCTGCAATGTTATACAACTGGGCATTTCCTGAGAAACTCAGCTTATAAATCCATGAAATTAGGATATCAGTCTGACCCGGTACCCCACCCATAATCTTCATCGAGGCAGGTACAAGGGATGGATCCCACGCTGGTCCCCCACCGGTTAAGAAGTAAATGGCACCAAAGTTATTAAAGTTAAACGTAAAGGTCATGACAATGGTTGGCAGGGTAGCTGACAACACTAGCGGCATGGTAATTTTACGGAATGCTTGATTTTTTGTTGCTCCATCAATTTTCGCGGCTTCATACAAATCTTTTGGAAGTGTCGTAAGAACACCGGTGATGAGCATCATAAAGTAAGGACTACCTAACCACAAGTTTACCGCAAGGACAATAAACTTCGCTAAGTTTCCATTGTAAGGTTGCGACAACCAATAAATTTGTGCATCTGGACGACCTTGTAGTCCGATATTGAATAAGAATTGCGAGACTGGCTCCATCATATTGGTAATATTCAACAATTGATTTGCTAAACCATCCAATTCAAAGACATTTTTAAATACCATCAAGGAGATCATCGCTGGAATTGCCCAAGGAATGATCATAATCGTACGCCAGATTTTTTTGCGTTTTACATGTTCACTTTCAATCACTAGCGCTTGGAAGAATCCCATAACATAACAACTCAAAGATGAGAAGATCGCATAGATAAACGTCCAAGTTAATACTTGACCAAAAATACTAAACCAAGCAGGATCGGTAATGATTTGCGAGAAGTTTGCAAGTCCAACCCATTCGATCATATCCATTGGCAGTTTGACACGGAATGTGTAGTTGGTAAACGCCAATAAGAACGAGAACAAAAACGGTATTACAGTAAAGAAACAGATCATAATCATCGATGGAATCAAAATAACAAAAGCAAACAACTCTTCCCACGTACGGTGTAAGAATTGTTTGAAGCTTTCCACACGACCTGTTTGTTCAATTAATTTTGCGCTTTTGTAAGCATCGGTAATGTTGCTAATATAGAATGCACCAAAGATAGAAAGAATTACTGCAGAAATCAAACCTTCTCCTAAGAGAGTAACCGAGTTATCCGCACTTAAGAATGGATATACTTTGTTGAATGTTTCTACATATTGCCCACGATACATCGCATCCAACGGAACACGACCTAAAGTAAACAGCCCCCATAAACCTTTGGTAAAGAACCCCCCGTAGTCACGGAAAAAATAAATCGGAAATTCACCACTTGCTGGAAATTGTGCAATTTCCGCTGCTGCATATTGATACGACCCTGATGCAATTTCAACAATCACAATCAACAAGAAGATACCAAAGTAAATTGCAGCTTTTTCTTTTTGTTTGTTTCTAAGTTGCCCACTCCCCATTAAGAAGGTGGAGCAAACTGCAGACTTCAAGGCATTTGGATGTGCTTTGAGATCAGCAATGAAATTCGAAAATCTATTCTTTAAACTAACTTTTTCTTTTTTCCCCATACTATTTCCTCCTTCTTTATTATATTCCTTTTTCACACACCATGCAAGCGTTTTCACATCATTTCATAGTTTTTTTGAACACAAAATTACACAAAGGTGAGTTCCATCTTATGCTTTTCACGTATTTTCGTGCATTTTTTACAAAAACGAACCATTTTGATTGACTTATTCGAGCAAAATAGTTAAAAATGAGAGTAAAGGAGATGAAATTATGAATAAATCAGCTATTTTTCACCTTCCGTATGACAATTTTGCTTATTTAGTGAGCGAAAATCAGGCGGAAATTAGACTTAAAACCGATTTTGACGTTAAAACTGTTACATTACACTACAATGATCCTTACCATTGGGACGATCATGGATGGGTGCGCAATACACAAGTGATGGATGTTTATGGCTTAGGGGAGCATCATAAATATTTCCAAACTACAATTTCCACAACCACACATCGTTTGAAATACTTTTTTGAATTAGCGAATGACGAAGAAACATTGTATTTTGGAGAACAGGGTTTTTCAAAACACTTACCAGAAAATACCTTCTTCCCGTTCTTTTTGCCCTACTTGCATCAAAACGCTCAACTAGCTACCGTTGACTGGGTCAACGATGCACAGTGGTACCAAATCTTTCCCGATCGTTTTTGGAAAGGTGATATTTCAAGTAGCCAACGCGAATTTACCCCTTGGACGATTCAACAAGTAACCAATGAACAACACTACGGTGGAAATTTACCAGGGATTACACAAAAAATGCCATACCTAAAAGAATTGGGTATTAACGCTTTATATTTAACCCCAATTTTCCAAGCGAACACCGCTCATAAGTACGATACCAAAGACTATCTACAAATCGATATTGATTTTGGAGATGAAGAAGATTTTAAAACACTAGTAAAAACTGCACACGATCATGGCATTCGTGTGATTCTAGACTGTGTGTTTAATCACTCTGGTGAAGGGTTTGCCCCTTGGCAAGATGTACTAGCACATGGAAAAGATTCAGCATACTATAACTGGTTCCATGTCTTTGCTGATGAGCGTGACCTACACTATGAAATGTTTGCTCATAGTAAAAATATGCCAAAATTAAATACCCAAAACCCTGAAGTTAGTAAGTATTTGATTGGAGCAGCAAGTTACTGGACAACGCTTGCACCAATTGATGGATGGCGTTTGGATGTAGCCAATGAAATTGACCACTACTTCTGGAGAGAATTTAGAAGTGCAATCAAAGCGATTCGCCCAGATGCCTATATTCTTGGTGAAGTTTGGCACGATGCCAAACCTTGGTTACGCGGAGACCAATTTGATGGTGTTATGAACTATCCATTAACGCATTTGATTTTAAAAACACTGCAAACCAAAGATGTAAGCTACTACAAACAAAAACTAGTAGATTTACAGTTCCAATATCCACTCGCTATTCTTTCCATGCAGTTTAATCTATTAGATTCTCATGATACCAAACGTATTTATACGCAACTAGGAGATGAAAATCTATTAAAGATTGCTTATATATTGTTATTCTCAAATTATGGTACCCCTTGTATCTATTATGGAAGTGAAATTATGATGGAAGGTTGGGATGATCCTGATTGTCGTCGTTTGATGCGCTTTGATGATTTAAATACACAAGAAACAAGTTTCAAATCATGGATGACTCAACTTCAACACATCCGTCAATTGGATCCCGCTTTCGGTAACCGTGGAATCTTCTCTTTTGTGGAGGACGACACCCTCCTAATTTATGAAAAAGCGAGTGCAGAAAGCACCTTACGCTTCTACATCAACTTAAGTGATAAAACACAATCAATTCAAGCAACGGGACTTGATCTTTTCCAAAACAAGATCATTCACCAAGCCTTTGATTTAACGCCAAACAATTTCTTAGTCTTAAAAGTAAAGTAGGTTCGCCTACTTTTTTTAGTATATCGTTTGCATTACTGTATGACATACAGTATAGTATGAGTAGAGGTGATAACAATGAATGAAATAGTTGATGGTTTAATCGTAGAATTGCGACGTGGTACTGTAAGTCTTGCCGTATTGCGGCTATTGGATGAAAAAGCCTATGGTTATGCACTTGTCGCGTCATTGCAAGCTGGTGGATTCATCGTTGATCCAAGTACCCTATACCCACTATTACGACGACTTGAAAAACAAGGCTTGTTGGAGAGTCATTGGGATACTGAGGGAGCGAAACCTAGAAAATACTATATTCGCTCAACGCTTGGCAGTGAAGTCTTAGTTGAATTAATGCATGAATGGCAGAGTATACGTACGTGCGTTGATCGATTACTTTAAAGGAGGATAGAGAGATGAACTATCGTGAACGTTATATTCAAACAGTAATCAAGCAGTTACCTAGCAAAGATCGAGCAGAGGTTCGATTGGAAATCGAAGCAATGATTGATGATTTATTGGATGCTTACGAAAATCCAACGGATGCGCAAATCAATAGTGTACTCTTAAGTTTAGGCCACCCTAACAAAATGGCATCGCAATACTTAGGAAGGGAGCGTTATCTCATTGGACCACTATATTACGACATGTTTTTGATGGTTTTAAAAATCGTGATACTTGCTATCCTTTTGGGTGTGAGTATTGCTTACTTTTTAAATGGCATCCAATTAGAAGCTAGTTTTTTCTCTTGGCTCTCTAGCTATACCGCAAGTTTATTGAACGGTTCCCTTCAAGGAGCTATTTGGGTCATACTTATCTTCACTATCCTCGAGCGTACGACCAAACCAAAAACCGAAGCGTTTAAGCTCGAAGATTTACCTGAAACATATCAAAGACGCCCCATTTCCAAAGGGGAAACCATCTTCTCGCTCGTTTGTAGCGTGGTTGTTCTCGTTGCTGTAGTCTACTTCGCCCCTTACTTGCGTCTATATTTCCACAGTGATGCTGGTTGGCAAAGTATCCCACTCTTTAACCTAGACGTGCTAGAAGCGAACCTTTGGTTGGTCATCCTCATCTTTGCTTGTGGCGTCATACGCGCCATCAACCAGCTCATTTATCCGTATTGGAATCCAAAGAGTGTCGGTATTGACATCGTATTTGGAGGACTATCTCTTGCCTTCAATATTCTCTTCTTCTCCAACTTCGCACTCTATCACGCTGATTTTTTACAAATCTACACCCAAATTCAATCCAATTTCCCATTTGATCTTTCCTGGGAACGCCTGGTAATCTACTTCTTAGTTTTTTTAACAGGAGCTTATTTACTCGAGTGTGGAAATCACCTATACCAAGCATACAAAAACTCGCAGAACAACAGAAAGCCCCAATCATAAGATTGGAGCTTTTCTTCTTTATGCTAATTCCACGACAAATGCTTCAAATGGAGCAAGCGTCATACTTGGAGCATGATTGTAATTTTGTAACCAAACCGCTTTGCTAGTAAATTCTTGACTTAACGTTACCTCATGTGCTCTAAAGTTACACACAACAAGCACGCTTGTTGTCCCCATTGTTCTTACATAAGCATAAACATCTGGATTGTTTGCATCAAAGAGCTCATAGTCACCATAAACCAAAACATCCTTTTGTGCTTTACGCAAGGCAATCACTTTACGGTAATAATGAAGTATACTATCCTCATCGTCTAATTGACTAGCAACATTGATGTATTCATAATTTCCAATCACCTTCATTGCCGGCTCATGTTCTGAGAATCCTGCATACGTTGTCGCATCCCACTGCATTGGTGTTCTCGCATTATCACGAGACGTACGACGCAAGTGAATGAGGAAACGTTCCACATCCAAAGTCTCCTTATTGGCTTCGATGTGATTTTTCACCCACACATCTTTGAACTCTGCTAAGTCAGTATAATCTACATTGGTCATCCCAATTTCTTCCCCGTTATAAATAAAAGGGGTACCCGGCATACAATACAGTGCAGTAGCTAACATTTTACCACTCGCTTTATGGAAGTCTTTGGCATTTCCATATTGTGACATTACACGAGGATGGTCATGGTTCAACCAGTATTGTGGAAGCCAAGCTTTGCCTTTTGTTGCATCATACCAACGTTTGAACGTTTGCTTTAAATCTAGTACATCAACAACGAGTTCATCATCTCTTTTGTCTTCACTACCAAAGGCACCATTTTTCCAACAGTGATCAAAGTTAAATACCATATTGAACCCTTTAGCATCATAACCTGCATATAGTAAACTATCTTCTGGTTGGGCACCCCCACCGACTTCACCAACCGTCATCGTATCGTATTTACTCAATACTTGATCATGGAATTCATGAATATAGTCATACAATTCCTTACGGTTTGAGAAACGTCCCCAATCCGGTGCAAAGCCATCATGTAACTCCATGGTACTATCAGCGTAACTTGTATCTTTAGCTAGGTGAGCAATCGCATCCATACGGAAGCCATCCACACCTTTCGCTAACCACCAATCCGCAACACCGTACATCGCCTGACGCAATTTTGGATTTGCCCAGTTTAAGTCTGGCATTTTTTTAGAAAAAATCTTCATATAGTATTGGTTGGTTGTAGGATCTAATTCCCAGCAACTTCCACCAAAGAAACTAGCCCAATTGTTTGGAGGCAAGGCATTGCCTTGTTCATCCCATTTTGGATCTTGCCAAATATAGTAATCACGGTAAGGGTTATCCTTACTTGATTTGGCCGCTTGAAACCATGGATGTTCATCACTTGTTTGATTTAATACCAAATCCAAAATAACCTTCATTCCTTTTTCATGCGCCTTAGCAATCAACGATTCAGCATCTTCCATTGTTCCAAACAAAGGATCTACTTGGCTATAGTCACTAACATCATAGCCATTGTCATCCATTGGACTTTGATAGAATGGAGAAATCCATAACACATTGACACCCAAGTCATGTAAATAATCCAACTTTGAGATAATACCAGGTAAATCACCAACCCCATCGTTATTGCTATCTTTAAAGCTACGTGGATAAATTTGATATCCAACCGCTTCTTTCCACCATGTTTGTTCCATTTCTATTCCCCTCCACTTCTCTACTGAGATTCTTCTTGTATATCATACACAAATTTGTAAAAATGTTCAAAATAATATTGTAATTTCATGTGATTATTCTATAATGAGATGGATTAGGAGATCTCATATGAATAAAAACAAAACCTTATTCCAGCTAGCCTGGCCACTTTTCTTTGAAATTGCGTTTATGATGATGTTTGGCGTTGTTGACACCATGATGTTGTCACGTTACAGCGATTTCGCTGTTGCCGCCGTCGGTATCAGTAACAATGTCTTAAATTTTGTCGTTGTCTTTTTAAATGTTGTCGTTGCCGGTGTTGCTGTGGTGATTGCCCAAAACTTAGGTGCTAACAAAGAGGAAAAAGCCAAAGAAATCAGCAACAACGCCGTATTGCTCAACGTAGCAATCGGGATGTTGATTTCGCTTGTTTTAACCCTTTTCCACGTATTCATCCTCAATATGATGAATACCCCTGCCGAACTGTTTGCTGACGCTAGAGCTTATATCATCATTTTAGGTTCGACCATCTTTATCAATTCTTTGATTGGTGTATCCGGTGCTATTTTACGTGCTTATGGACACACGAAAGTAGTAATGAAAATTAGTATTTTCTCCAACATCATTAATATTATTGGAAACTACATCCTCATATTCGGTGCGTTTGGACTTCCAAGTCTAGGGGTAAGCGGGGCAGCGATATCTACCTTACTTTCCCGCGTTGTCTTACTCGTAGTCGCTTTTGCTATCCTACACAAAACATGTGGGATTCACCTGTTTCACTCACTAAAAATCAAACCAAATAAAGAGAATACCCGCGCCATCTTTAAAATTGGGTTGCCGCGTGCTTTGGAAAACTTCTCTTACAACTTCGCTCAACTCATCATTACTAGTTTTGTTGCTTTGATTGGCGCAGAGATGTTAACTGCTCGCGTCTACATCAACAACATCACCATGTTTTCTTACCTAGTTACCTTAGCAATCGGCCAAGCAGCCCAAATTAAAATTGGTTATTTGGTTGGAGAAAACAACATGAAGGAAGCACACAAACAAGGTGTGCGAGCTGGTATCGCCGGAGCGATATCAAGCTTGTTTGTTATTACCCTTATTTACTTAAACTACGAAGTGATTTTGTCGCTGCTTACCGATAACGCGAACATTATCGCCATGGCAAAACCGATTCTATTTGTCTGTATCTTTTTAGAACTTGGACGCAGTGCCAACATCATCATTATTTCCATCTTAACCGGAGCTGGTGACGCCACCTTCCCTGTGGTCATGGCCATTATCTCCATGTGGGGGTTGGCTGTGTGCTTATCCTATGTACTAGGTATCCACATGGGTTATGGTCTACTTGGTATCTTTATTGCTAGTGCCGTGGATGAGTGTTTCCGTGGATTCACTATGTGGTGGCGCTGGCAAAGTAAAGTTTGGATGAAAAAACGCTTATTAACTGACTAGGAACTCCTAGTCTTTTTTTTCATCGCAAAGGCATAAGCATTGTCAAAGCGGGCATCCCAACATGCTTCATTGTGAATTCCTAGCGGATCTTCCACATAACAAAGGTCTTGTTCTAAGCCTTGTAAAAGCGAAAACATCTTACGATTGGGGCCAATATAACACATCGGATCACTTTGCATACCCGCTTCTTGCAAGCCCGTATCCAAATACACGCGACATCCACTTAGACTTTGTTCTTGAACCCACGTATACCAAGCCTCAGGTGCAAACCAAAACGCATTGGAAAAACAAAGGGCACAAACGAAGTGCTGTGGTTTGCTAAGATGGGCATACAGGGCAAAACCTCCTCCCATGCTACTACCTACAACGATTGCTTGTTGTTTGATATGATAGCGTGCTTCTAGGGTTGTTTTCAACTCGAGCAACCAAGCTAAGTACAGCTCAGCACTTCCCCCAACGTCACGACTAATCCAATCAACATCCACTTGTAACTCCTTATTAATAAAGGGAGAATACTCATCCAAACGTCCCATACCTTGTGCACAAGCTACTCCAATAATGACGCAATCCAAAGCTTTTTCATGTAGCCGCCACCCGCGGCCATAACTTGCAAATTCATCTTCAAATATATTTTGTCCATCGCAACAATAGAGCACATCCCAATCATCACGTGTTTCATAATTTGTTGGTAAATAAACCGCAACGTCCACATCGCAATTACGATGTGGCATCATTGTGGTAAAACGTTCCATTCTACTCATAAAGGAAAATCGAACCATTGGCTTGCAGGGTAATTACTCCCGCTTCGATACTTGCTTGATGTGCAAAGTCTAAGGTACCATCAAGTTCTAGTGTAACTCTTTGATTGCTAACGTTATGAAGGATGGTTAGTGTTTCCCCTTGATAGGTTCTTGTATATCCAACCAATGCTTGATCTTCTAATACGAGTGGTTGAATATCCCCTTTCTTCAACACTTCACTACGTGAGCGATAATTTACAATACTACGATAAAGATTTAAGATACTCTCACTATCTGCATCTTGCACTTCTACACTTGGTGTATCGTTGTTGTATTGTACATCTTCCCAACAAGCAACAAGTCCATCACATCCCTCTTGCCACTTCATTGGTTCACGAATTTGTTCATCGGGTTTCATTCCCAACATCCCTAATTCTTCTCCATAGTAAATAACGGGAAGCCCTGGTAGTGTTAAATACAACAATGCTGCTTGTTTTGCTTGTGCATCGTTACGCAATAGTGAGCGGATCCGGTTTTGATCATGATTGGTTAGAAAACTTGAATCCACATAAGTTTCATTACGTTTTTCTAACGCTTCCACTCCCTTCATATACTTCTCAACGAATTCATTGTTTTTTCCACTCGTTAAAGTATTGATAATATTTTCCCCCGTATCAAAGTTAAACATACTATCAAAACCAGATGCATACGGTGCCATCGTTGCTGTACTCATCCAAACCTCCGATAACAGTAACACGTCTGGATTTTGCTGTTTGACATGATATTTAAGCTCCAACCAGAACTGTTGATTCATCGCCATCGTTGGTGTTCCTTCTTCAAATTCATCAGGATTGTACATGTGTTTTGCCGCATCAAATCGGAATCCATCTACACCCAAATCCATCCAGAAATCAAGGATCGATTTAAACTCTTCTCTAACCGCTTCACTCTCTCCGTTGAATTCTGGCATTTCTTCCCAAAACCAAGCATAATAGTACTTTCCATCGCGCTGGCGCCAATAGGAACGTTTTGGATACACTTCCTTATCCAACTCAGTTTCTATGCGGTAGTAATCCATATACGTTTTATCTCCCGCCATCGCTTTTGTAAACCACTCGTGTTTACTAGAAGAATGATTGAAGACCATATCCATAATGATTTTAATTCCACGTTTGTCACACTCTTCAACCAATCGTTTAAAATCATCCAATGTCCCAATGCTTGGATCAATATCTTTGTAGTCCATAACATCGTATTTATGATAACTTGTCGATGGGTACATCGGTGTAAACCAAATAGCACCAATCCCTAAGTCATCACTTGTGCTTTCATCCCCATCGTTAAGATAATCCAAAGCTTGAATAATCCCCTCGATATCACCATGATCATCACCATTGCCATCAGCAAAAGCAATCGGAAACACTTCATAAATACTTCCCCAATCAAGGAATGATTCCGTAGAAAATTGGGAATTTAACTCCTCTAATTCCGCAACACTCAAGCGCTCTACCACCTGTGTTCCACAACCCGCTAACACAAGTGCTAGCAATAATAGTCCTATTTTTTTCATTGGTCCCCTCCAAAAAAAAGCGTCCGAACGGACGCTTTCACATTCATGAAATGTTATTTGTTTTCTTCAGCGATTTTAGCGTTAGAAAGTTCAATCAATTCAGCGATAGCTTCATCAACTGTTTGTGTTCCATCCCAGATTGCTTTTTCAGTATCAGAGATAAATGGGTAGAAAGAAGCATCCATTGCTTTTACTTTGTTGTTATTTGGTAACATCAATCCTGGTTCTGGGAAGTGGTAAGTAAATGCTTTACCTAATGCTTCTTGAACAGATCCAGTAGTAAGGTTTGGTGCTAATGCACTTCCATCTTGCAATGCTGGTGCATAACCTGAGTTATCAACCATAGCTTGTACACCTTCAGCAGAGTAAACAATTGCCATCAACGCACTTGCAGCTGAACGGTATTGTGTATATCCATTGATTACAAATCCTTTTGTTTTAACAAATGGAGTTGTGTGGTTGTCATTCCATGTAGGAAGAGCAGATAATACTAATTCTGTACCTTCTGGTGCAGAGTTGATATCCATCCAAGTACCGAACATACCGAATGGTGCAATTTCTTCAGAAATTACGTTATCGAATAACCAAGACATAGAAGCAGCAGGTTTTACATTTCCGCTTTCATCTACAGCGATTTTCGCATCTTTTGCAGCCAACATAAAGTCAAATCCTGCTTTGAATTCAGGTGTATCGTATCCAGGTTCCGTTGCACCATCTTTGTAGATTTCCCAACCAGCACTTGCCAAGTGGAAGTAATCAGCCCATTGGTTATCTAGTGTTAATGGGAATACAACGTTTACTTTGTTTCCTTTATAAGTAGGACGATCTGCAGCCCATTCGCTAGAAAGAGCAAAGATTTCTTCCCAAGTATCAAACGCTTCTGGAAGTCCATCACCATCAGCATCTGTAGTGTCATAACCCAATGTTTCTAACATTGTTTTGTTCCATACAAATGACATACCATCATAAGTAATTGGAGCATAAACTGGTTTATCTACGTTACCAGCATTGTAGAATGATTCTGGTGCATTCGCTTTGATGATATCAACCAATGCTTGATCCAATGTTAATGTGTGTCCACTATTACGAGGAACTTCACCATCGATTGCCATGAATACATCTGGGTATTCCCCTTGTTGTGTTGCTAATTCATCAGCAGAACCTGATGCTCCAACGTTAACAAATTCAACCGCTCCAGCATGTTCTGGGTAAGTTTTATCCCAAAGTGCAACGATTGCATTTCCGTAAGCATCCGTATCCGTAGCAAAACGTAATTTCGCTCCTGTTTCAATTGCAAATTGTCCGTCTGCATAACAAACTGTAGTTCCATCCATCTCTGCTGGATCACAGCTTGCCTCTTGACCACGTCCACCGCTACAAGCAGTTAAACTAGTCGCTAGTAAGAAAATACTTAAAATTCCAACTAATTTTTTCATTTAAGAAACCCCCTCCGGTTACATTTATGTATTTGATCTCTATCAAACAAACATATAATACAACATAATTCACATTTTGTAAACGGTATCATTACGTTTTTTTTCGTTTTTTGTCATTTTTTATCCAACAAATTTCGTAAATAAAAATATTACCATTTGTTTTTAGCATTTTTGTTCGATTCCATGAATAAATTATCACGTTGTCATTGTTTAAATTGCACAATCTTTCTATTTTTTTATAAAAAATACGGCAATAAATCATAAAAACATATAAAAATAACAACTATTGTAGGCTTTAGGTTAAAAAATACGAAAAAAAGCCAAAAAAAAGAGACTTGCGTCTCTTTTCTTATTTTGCTAATTCGATGAGTCCATATCCACCATTGCTACGTTTGTAAACAACAGCTACTTCGCTCGTTTCATCATCGCGGTATACAAAGAATGTATGTCCAATCATTTCCATACGTAAGATAGCTTCATCCAAATCCATTTCTTCCGCATCGATTGTTTTCGTTCTAACTGGTTCTTCAAATTCTTCATCCAACACATCTTCTAAAAACGCTAAGCTTACCCCATCTTTATGACGACGGTTCAAACGCGTTTTTTGACGACGAATTTGATCTTCTAATTTGTCAATGACCAAATCAATTGCTGCATACATATCGTTATCTACGACTTCTGCTCGAAGAATTGCTAATTTCGTTGGAATGGTTACTTCAATTTTTTGTTTGGTAGGTAGCACGCTACACGCAACACTTGCAACCACTTCATCATCAATGATCAAGTACTTACTAAGGAAATTTAACTTGGTTTCAATTTTTTCCTTCATTGCTGGTGTGATACTAACATTTTTTCCTGTTATTTGAATTTTCATATCAAATACCTCCTGTATCTATATTTCAATTATAGTATAGAATTCTCAAAAAGATAGTATTTTGATAACAATTTCTTTACATTTCTTATGAAAAAAATTTACATTTCACTTCTATGTCCCGCTTCATCTCGTAAGAATGACAACACGTATACGAGTGCCAAAGTGTCCATTGCGCAGTATGCTAGTAACTCATTGCGCAATTGTTTTTGTTTTTCTAGCTCTAAGGTATTGATTTCTCGAAACGCATAGACAGCGTTCATACCATGTTGAATGGCTAGATCATCATAGTTAAATTGCGTAAACGTTTTAACAATAGTTTTTAAGGTAAAACTTCCCGCCATTTTGGAATCGTAGACAAAACCTTGCGAAAACAAGTCCGCTAAATCAACGATTCTTTCGATAACTTGTTGGAGTGGTACTGCATAGTTTGGAAACTGTTGTGCAAGCTGTTGCAAACGCAAGCGTTCTCCACCCGCAGCATTAAACACAATAATGCTACCCTCACTTGGTAAATCTTCTAACAAACGAACTACAAATTGTTCTCTACAATCTTCGCTCTCTAAAAATTCAAAATGTTGTAAACTTTGATCCGTTGCTTGAACATCCAGTGAATACTGAAAACAAATCACATCAAATACCTTCATGCCACGGTATGGAGGAAAAGCAAAGGTTTCCCATTCAAAATCCAAAAAGGAAAGCGGATAGCTAAGATTTTTTAACCAAGCACGTACTGCTACCACATCAAAATGACGACCATATTTCGCAGCTTGCCACTGTGCATATTGGGTTTGCGAATGCACAATGAGTTCTGGATCTGCTTCTAAAAGCGTGCGTACACCTTGATCATACAAAGCGTATTTTGCTTTACTAGATACCAAATCCAGTATTGAGTTTTCAACTTCCTCAACAGGAAAGCAATATTGTTTATACGGGCAATCTTTTCGCGATTTACACGCGCAAGGTAGCTTTGAAACATCTTCCATCGACATACTAGCAACATGTTGCATCTCATCTAAAATCAAAGCGAGGTTACGATACCTTGATTCAACGAGTTTCCCTAAACTCTTGGTACTTGGTTTTTTATCATTGTAGAGTGTCGTTCCTACCACAAGTAAGCTTTGGACATCTAAGGTAGTTTCCCGTACATAGTCCGCATTTAAATGCACCAAATACACTTGTGAGATTTTAATATTACATTGTTGTAACACCCAAAGGGTATCCGCTATCTTTTGTGCCTCATTTGTTTTTGGATGGGTTTGTGGAAAGCTAAAATACAAATCCCAGCCTTTTTTACTCTTTTGCATGGCGCTTACTTTCACACGCAGTCCATGCGCTTCAAAGCGAACATTCAACAATTGATCAAATTGTTCCATCAGCGCTAGGCTTTGTACAAGTAGATCACCAACCTTACCTATTCCATAACTGGTAAAGTTAAGTTTCTCAACGAGCAAATCACTCATACTGTAATTAAAATACAAATATTTCGGCGAAGGGATTGGTTCTAAAATTGCATAATAAAACAATCGTTGACAACGCTCGAATTTCTTAACATCTTTTAAATGAACCATTTAACCCCTCTTTTCTTGACCACGTTCCATCATCTTCTGCACTTGTGCAATCCATAGTTTTCTCATTTTTATTGGAGCAACAATCTCCACATCACTCCCCATCGACAATAAGAAACTTAAGATGGATTGCTCTCCTTCCATAATGGTAGTAAGCTCTAATACATCTTGTTTTAATACTTTATGCAGTTCAATTCCAACACTTTTCTCACTGTATAATACCGCAGCTGTTCCATAAATTTTCAACTGCAGTTCCACCGCTTCATCTTTGATGAGCCCCACATCTCCCAATACTTGTGAGATTTTAAAATCAAGGTCTCTAGTAAAGCGACGTTCTTGAATCCGTAAGCCCTTCATCCGCGCATCACTAAACTTATACGTACGGAATGCTTTTCGCTCTAGTGCATAAGCAACCAAATAGTAGGCATCTTGATGATAGATAATCTCATAAGGCTGTACCGTATACGTTTCCACCGTTTTTGCCTTTAATTTTTGATAACTCAACGTTAAAGAACGTGACTGTTCTTTTGCTAACAAGGCCTCATCCATCATCGCTTTTAGCTCTTGTGACAATGGTTTATTGCGATGTGCTAAATACAAGGGTTGTTGACTTCCTTGTTCCTTGGTTGTTGCTAGCACCTTATCCATCGCTAAGCGAAAGGATTCCATTGAAATAAAATCACCACGACCAACAAGATAATCGAGTGCAGAATGAACACTTGCAACTTCTTTTTTGTCGAGCGCTAAACTTGGCAACAAATCTTTATCCAATAAGCGATAGCCACCGTGCTTGCCATTGGTTGATTCAATGTAGTAACCAGCTATTTCGAGTTCTTTCTTAAACTCTGGTATATTACGGACGTTGGTATCCAAAAGTGTTGCTAATTCAAAGCGTTGCATTTTCCCTCTTGCTTTCAAGAGTTGCAACATTCGCAAGCATAACGCGGTTCGATTCATTCGCATTCACCTCGTTTAGCAATACCCCATTCGTGCATCATACGTAAAATTGGCATTAAGTCCTCTCCTTTTTTCGAAAGCGAATATTCTACTTTCGGCGGAATTTGCGGATATTCCACCCGGACGATCAAACCATCTTCTGCTAGTTCTTTGAGTTGTTGGGCAAGCATTTTATGTTGAATACCATCCAACTTTTTCTTAAGTTCTCCATACCGATGGGTTCCTTCATCTCCCAAATACCAAAGGATTACCGGTTTCCATTTTCCACCCATAAACGATAGTGTATACTCCACACTACACTGATAATCATGTCGATTTGCCATAGACCCTCACTTTCTTAATTGCATATATAAACTAAAATAACACATATAAATCTAATTACCTATATTATACAAGGAAACAGCAAAAAAATGTACGGAAAAAGAAAAAAAGTCGAAGCTCGACTTTTTTATGCACGCATCATTTTTTCAATTCGCATTTTAGGGCGGTAGCCCATATTACTTGCGTAGTAGCGAGGCAGTGCCCCTTGTTGTAATAAAAACCAAGCACACGGTAGGTTGAAGAAGCGCAATGCAAACCATAAGGCTTGATCTTTTTGTGTTGCTCCTAAATCAAGAAGTAAACTCACCATCATCACATCGGCATGTTCAACTGCATGCAACAAGAAAGGAAACCCATTACAAATCCAGTTCGGATTCGCTCCTGCTTGGATGCATTGTTTTACCATCCATAAATCGTTGGCATAGATCGCTGTTAACAGCTTTTTGGCTAATTGTCGTTCGTTCATTTGTGTACCTCGTTTCTAACTAACCCAAGTATACCAATAGAACAAACATTATGTATGTCACTTAAAAATCACAAACTCAATTTTTTTCTGCTTGAAACAGGGCAAGACGTTCTGCTAACGAAGGCACATTAGCTTTGCCTTGTGGTTGATAGTCTGAATGCATCAAGGAAGAATGTAGGATAAAATCGGCAGTTGTTTGATTGGTCGCTACTAAAATATCATACAGTGCAGCAATGCGTAAGAGCGCCTTTACATCGGGGTCGTGAGGTTGCGAGGAGAGCGGGTCCCAAAAAAAGATCATAAAATCCAAGCGTCCTTCCACAATGCGGGCACCGATTTGTTGATCACCACCAAGTGGTCCACTGTTGAGTGCTTCCACGTCCAACCCAACTTCTTGTGCAAGCAGGTTCGCTGTCGTTCCGGTACCAATTAGGTCATGTTGAAGAAAAAACTGTTTGTTTTGTTTTACCCAAGCAACAAGTGCTGCTTTACGGGCATCATGAGCAATAAGCCCAATCCGTTTTCTTTGTTTCATTCGTTCTCCTTTTCTTAAGTAAAAAAGAAGCTCTCGCTTCTTTTTCGTTTGTTAGCGTGGATTTAGAATCGCGGCTTGCGCTGCTGCTAAGCGAGCAATAGGTACGCGGAATGGCGAACAGCTAACATAATCAAGTCCAATATCGTGACAGAACGTAATCGAACTTGGATCTCCACCATGCTCGCCACAAATTCCAAGTTTTAGGTTGGGGCGTTGTTGACGTCCTAATTTGCATGCCATGGCAACGAGTTTACCAACTCCATTTTGGTCTAATCGAGCAAAAGGATCCGATTCATAAATTTTCTTGGAGTAGTAGTTTTGTAGGAAGCTTCCGGCATCATCACGACTAAAACCAAAGGTCATTTGCGTTAAGTCATTCGTTCCAAAAGAGAAGAACTCTGCTTCTTTCGCAATTTCATCTGCTAAGAGCGCTGCACGTGGAATCTCAATCATCGTACCTACCAAATATTCTAAGGTTACTCCATGTTCCTGAATGATTTCTTCCGCCGTTGCTACCACAACACGTTTCACAAAGGTAAGTTCATGAACATCGCCTACAAGCGGAATCATAATTTCTGGTTTGATCTTATATTCTGGATGACGTTTATTCACATTAATTGCAGCCTCAATCACGGCGCGCGTTTGCATTTGCGCAATTTCTGGATAGGAAATCGCCAAACGGCAACCACGATGCCCCATCATTGGATTGAATTCATGGAGTGAGGCAATGATGCTTTTCAATTCTTGAACATCGAGTTTCATCTCTTGTGCCAAATTCGCAATATCATAGGATGAGGTCGGTAAGAATTCATGAAGTGGTGGATCCAAGTAACGAATCGTTACCGGATATCCTAGCATTGCTTCATAAATTTCTTCAAAATCGAGTTGTTGCATCGGCAAAATTTTACTTAAGGCAACTTTACGTTGAGATTCTGTTTTCGATACAATCATTTCACGCATGGCTTTGATGCGTTCCCCTTCAAAGAACATATGTTCCGTTCGAACCAACCCAATTCCTTGAGCACCAAAACTGAGTGCTTGTAGTGCATCTTTCGGTGTATCGGCGTTGGTACGAATTTGTAATTGACGTTTTTCATCCGCCCAGTTCATAAAACGTTCAAAGTAACCGGAAATTTGTGCTGGTACACTCGGAATTTCTCCAAGATACACATGACCGGTAGCACCATCCAAACTAATCGCATCACCTGCATGAAGAACATGTTCCCCAATGCGCATTGTTTGTGTGTCTTCATCAATTTGGATTTCTCCACATCCACATACACAACAAGTTCCCATACCTCGAGCTACTACGGCAGCATGACTGGTCATCCCTCCGCGAACCGTTAAGATCCCTTGAGCAATATGCATTCCTTCAATGTCTTCTGGTGAAGTTTCCAAACGCACCAAAATAACATGTTGGCCTTTTTCTCCGATTTTGATTGCTGCTTCTGCACTAAAGACAATATGTCCACTCGCTGCACCTGGTGATGCTGGAAGGCCTGTTGCAACTACTTTGGCACTCGCTAGTGCCTGTGCATCAAATTGAGGATGTAAGAGTGCATCTAGTTGTTTTGGATCCACCATCAGTAAGGCCTTTTCAATTCCAATGACTCCTTCATCTACTAAGTCACAAGCAATTTTTAACGCAGCACTTGCCGTACGTTTCCCATTGCGTGTTTGCAACATGTACAAGGTTTCTTTTTCAATGGTAAATTCCATATCTTGCATATCTTGATAGTGCTGTTCTAAGGTTTGCGTAATCGTTTTAAACTGTTGGTAAACTTGTGGCATTACTTGTTCCAATTGTTCAATGGTTTGTGGGGTACGAATCCCAGCTACCACATCTTCCCCTTGGGCATTCATCAAAAATTCACCATAGAGTTTGTTTTCTCCGGTACTTGGATTTCTTGTAAAGGCGACTCCTGTCCCTGAGGTTTCTCCCATATTACCAAACACCATCATTTGAATGTTAACTGCAGTTCCCCAATCACTAGGAATATCATGCATTCTGCGATAGTAAATTGCACGTGCATTGTTCCAAGACTTAAAGACTGCTTCAATGGCTTTCAACAACTGCTTTTTTGGATCTTGAGGAAATTCCTCTTCCATCTTCTTAAAGTAAAATGCCTTGAAACGATCTACTAGAGCTTTTAGGTCTTGCGCATCCAATTCACTATCCAAACGCACGCGTTTTTCATCTTTCATTTGGTCGATGATTACTTCAAATTGGGTTTTAGATAACCCCATCACGACGTCGGAAAACATTTGAATAAAGCGTCGATAAGAATCATAAGCAAATCGTTCGTTTTGCGTTGCACTTGCAATCGCCTTTACGACTTCGTCGTTCATCCCTAAATTTAAAATAGTATCCATCATTCCTGGCATCGATGCACGAGAGCCAGAACGAACAGATACCAACAATGGGCTGCTTGGATCGCCCAAACGCTTTCCAACCATTTCTTCTAATTTCGTTAAATATGTAAAAACTTCTGCTTCTAAGCTTGCGTCCATTGCTTCCTTATTTGCATAATAAGCATTACAAGCACTTGTTGCAATCGTAAAACCTTGTGGAACCGGTAAGCCTAAATTGGTCATTTCAGCCAAATTTGCCCCTTTTCCCCCGAGTAATTCTTTCATTGTAGCGTTACCTTCGTTAAACATAAAGACATGTTTGTCCATGTTAATTACCTCCTTATCAACACTAATGAAATCGCTTACACACATTATACATGAAATATCTATTTTTTTCCATTTTTTTATTCTTTCCCCTCAGAAACAAAGAACCGCACGCCGGGGGAGGCGTGCGGTCCAACATGTTCCTTTACTAAAATAGATGGGATTCTGCCAAGAGACAGTTAAAAATAAAGGAACATATGTATCAATCAGTGTCCTAGGAGGATCACTGTTCATACTCAAGTATATGTTCAATCTAACACATAATTAACATATATTGCAAGCAATAACCCTTTTTTTAACGAAACTTTATACAAATCGTCCTAGATGCATTTTTTTTTGCTTATTTTATACTAGGAAGAAAGGAGGTGAGGATATGGATGCGTTTATGAAGGAATATGGATTGAGCCAAGTGGAAGTTAGTCAACGCGTAGCGAACCATCAAACGAACATTCAACCCAAACCCATTACCAAAACAACGAAACAAATTATCAAAGATAATATCATTAGTTTGTTTAACCTTTATAATTTAGCCATCATGCTCTTGTTACTAAGTGTTGGTGCCTATAAAAATATCTTCTTTTTTGGTATCGTCATTATGAATACCGGAATTAGTATCGTTCAAGAATGGCGCGCCAAAGTTGCATTAGAAAAACTCACACTCCTCTCTACCCCTTATGCAACACTTGTACGAGATCACAAGTTGTGTCATGTCAAGGTAGAAGATATCGTACTTGGTGATTGCATTCGCTATCAAGCTGGGGATCAAATTGTTGCAGACGCCATGGTCGTCCTTGATAGTGTAGAAGTGAACGAAGCACTCTTAACTGGAGAAAGCGACAGTATCATAAAAAGTAGTCATTCGCATCTTTTATCTGGTAGTTTTGTCATCAGTGGTTGTTGTTATGCGATTGTAGAACACGTTGGGGCGGATAATTTTGCAAGTCGTCTAGCACAACAAGCAAAAACCTACAAACATTTTCAATCTTCCCTACTCGATGATATGAATGCTGTCGTACGCTTTAGTAGTTACTTTGTCCTTCCTTTTGGATTGTTGTTATTTGCACGCAGCATGCTAACACAAGGTTTGAGCTACAGCGAAAGCATCATTGCCACATCAGCTGCATTATTAGGGATGTTACCGAAAGGTCTGATCTTACTAACTACAGTTTCTTTGGTAATTGCCATTGTGAAGCTATCTCAAAAAAAAATATTAATTCAAGAACTTTACAGTATCGAGATGTTGGCACGCGTAGATACCATTTGTTTTGATAAAACAGGAACCTTAACCAAGGGGGAGATGCAAGTACACACTTGGTACCCACTTGAACAAATAAACGAATCTATCTTAGACTTGCTCGGTTCCTATTTGGGGGCGAGCCAAGATCAAAACGCTACCATGTTAGCATTGCGCAAAGCATACCAAAGTAATACCATCTACCAAACAAAAAGCTCACAGGCATTTTCAAGTGAACGAAAATACAGTAGCATCGACTTTTTCCATTTGGGGATGTTTTACCTAGGAGCTTACGATGTTCTACTCTCTTCTAGCAAACAAAGTGAGCTCGCCAAGCAATACGAACAACAAGGTTATCGCACATTATTGTTTGCACGCAATACCTCACCGAACACCCCTGAAAAGATGCAACCACTTGCACTATTTATCCTACAAGACCCCTTACGCGATCATGTAGAAGAGCTCTTATCCTATTTTTCCAAAGAAGGAATTGCAATTAAAATCTTATCTGGAGATGGACTAACGACCGTTCAAAGCATTGCCAACCAAGCGGGTATCCCATTCGCCAACAGTGCAATCGATGCTAGGAGCCTAGCAAGTACAGAAGCACTTACCAGTGCTGCTGTAGACCATAGCGTCTTTGCCCGCGTATCACCCGATCAAAAAAAGGCGCTTATTCAAGCATGGCAAGCACAAGGGCACGTTGTGGCTATGAGTGGAGATGGTGTCAATGATGTATTAGCGCTCAAACAAGCAGACTGCTCCATTGCTATGGCTTGTGGTAGTAGTGCAGCGAGTCAAATTAGTCAAGTTGTGCTACTCGACTCCGATTTTACCCATGTCCCTAACATCTTGCAAGAAGGTCGTCGTGTTATCAACAACATTGAACGCTCCGCTAGTTTATTTTTAGTAAAAACAACCTATTCGTTTTTATTAACACTAGCAAGTATCGTGTTGGGCTTTGCCTATCCCTTCATCCCGATTCAATTATCCCTTATTAGTAACTTCATCGAAGGCTTTCCCGCATTCTTTTTAAATCTAGAACCAAACAACAAACGTGTGAGTGGACGCTTTTTACGTATTGTACTTCATAACACGTTACCAACTTCCATCTTGATTGTTTTTGATATCATCATCATTCAATTATGGATAGCTCCGCTATTACAACTCCCAGCAACAGAAACAACGACACTGTGCTTCTACGTGATGGGTTTTTGTTGGTTGATGCAATTATTTCATATCTTACGACCTATCACGTTATTTCATGCTTGTTTGTGGTTGGTAGCTTGCAGTGGCTTTTATGTTAGTGCCTATCTCTTACGTGATTTTATTGAACTAACAATCTTATCATCTCAAAGTGTTATCGTATTAGCATGGTTTGTGCTATTCACATATCCGCTCCAACTCGGATTAGAACATGTGTTAAAGCCCTTGTTTCACCAACAATAAGCGACCCCAAAAAGGGATCGCTCTTTATTATTTCATGGCTACTTCAATTAAGGCTTTTACCCCATAGAGTAAAGCAGCATCATCAAACGTTGCTTTACAGTTATGAAGTGCATAAGGATGTCCTTCTTCTGCATTTCCACAAGAAAGTGTTAAAAAAGCACTCGGAACTTGTTTTGAAATCCAACAAAAATCTTCACTGACGATCCATGGTTCACTACGTTTTTGCCAAAGCGGTCCAAACCATGGTTCTATTTGAGTTCCTACATGTTGCAACCAGCTAGGATCGTTAACAATCGAATCCACGCTCTGTTTGATGGTTAACTTTGCTGTTGCCTGAAAACTCTTAGCTTGAAACTCGATGATTTCTTGCATTCTTGACAGGATCATCGTACGATCCGCAGTATCAAAGGTTCGTAGTGTACCACGTAGTAAAGCAACTTCAGGAATAATATTGTGGTTCTTTCCTGCTTGAAAACAACCAATTGTTAGCACTGTTGGGTGAAAGGCATTCAACTCCCGCGCTATCAATGCTTGTAACCCTAAATAAATATGTGCTCCAACATTGATGGGATCCACACCTTGATAAGGCATTGCACCATGTGCACTTTTCCCTTGAATTTCAATTTCAAAAATATCCGATGCTGCTGTTGTTTCATTTTCAATATAACGCAGTGTTCCCATTGGATCTTTTCCAATCTCACAATGAAGTGCTAACGCATGGCTCACACCATCCAATACCCCTTGTGCAATCATCGCATTTGCCCCTTGCACCGATTCTTCATCTGGCTGAAACATCAACCGAATTTTTTGTTTTAATTCGTGTTGATGTTCGATGATGTATTTCGCAGCCCCCAACAGCATCGCCATATGCAAATCATGTCCACAACTATGCATCGCACCATTATTGCTTGCAAAGTCGAGATTCGTCTCTTCCTTCATTGGT
This sequence comes from Erysipelotrichaceae bacterium, assembly GCA_051658525.1. Classification (GTDB taxonomy): domain Bacteria; phylum Bacillota_I; class Bacilli_A; order Erysipelotrichales; family Erysipelotrichaceae; genus JBOFMT01. The sequence continues at coordinate 27,205 of JBOFMT010000099.1, forward strand.
AAAGCATCCATATCGGCACGAAGTAATAGCATCGTATCACCACTACCAATATCAGCCACAATACCACTACCTGCCATCCATCGTGGTTTATACCCATACTGTTCTAACGTTGAAAAAACATAGTGACTTGTTTGTGGTAAGTCAAAACCGATTTCCGGTATTTGATGTAGTGTATGACGATGGTTACGTGTTTCCTCTTCCAATGCTTGATTTGAATTGATCCATGCTGCTATTTGTTTCATCTTGTTTCCCTCTATCTTTGTTCTATCATACCCAATTATCCCCATGGATTTCAAGTCAAAGCAAGTGTTACTTCGATTGTTTTGCTCGTTTTCTTAAACTGACTACCACAATTACAACACTAACAAGGACCAAACCAGTTGCAACAGCGCGTCCGAATGCTCGATTTTTATGTTCACTAATCACATAGATTCCATCACCCAACCAATCCAGACTCGCACCTTCCTTACTCAGTGATAATGGTTGCAAAGACGTCGCATCATAACTCCAATCCCATGTTGATTGGGTCGTTTCATCCCATGAAACAAGCAGTGGTACTGCATGATTAGGGGTAATGGTTTCTCTTTGGATTTGTCCTTGTTGGTTGGTTGTTGTTTTATGTACGACCAACCGCATGGCTCCTTTAACGATTTGATCAGGATAGTTGGTCATAAATTGTTCATCTACCTCTACTTGTTCCAAGGCAAAACGCAAGGAGATTCTGACACCTTGTTGTACGTTTAGTGTATCCACTTCACTCCAAATCGCTTCCCACAATAACGTTGGATTTGGTACGGTGATATTCGGGTGCTCATCAATGCCTACATCAGAAACAATAAGTGTATAAACATCACTTACCGTAGTATTCTTTTGTTCTGGCAAATCAGGGTCGGTATTGGTAACTACAACCGTATACCGATACGTTCCACTCGTTTGTGGTTGTGGGGTGTAGGAGGAAGTTGTTGCATTGGGTATTGCTTGCTCATCACAATACCACTGATAGCTCAGTGTTCCTTGTTCTACGGTTGCCTTGATTTGAAGTTCTTCTGCGGTTTCAAAACCAAACTGCAACTTTGTTTGGTCTAGTGAAGTTAGAATACGAGGTTTCTCTACATGTTTGACTTCATATACCGTATAAGTTAATTCCTTGGGAGCATCATTATATACTTCTTTGATATAGGTTTCATTAAGCGGTGCAATTTGAATGTTGAGTGTAATATGTTCTCTAACCACATGCATTAAATATTCTTTCTTTAATAGGATTCCATCACTTACTAGTTCATAGTCCATGCCCAAACGTAAGGCATTTCCTTTATACGTAATCGAAGCGATCGCATTGTTGTTGAGTGCCATTGGTACAAACAAATCACTATGACCACTATTTTCTGGATCCAAATCAAAATAACCTTCTTGTTGTAACAAGCTAGCATCTTCATACACAACAACACCATGGGTATTGATGATGGTTCGATTGCCAGCATGATCGATAATTCTAGCATAGACATAGGTTTTAGTAGAAACATCCAACGCTAAGTCTTCCGCCTTACTCCACTTACCAAAAAGCGAGTAGTTATGTGGGTCATCGACCAATTGATAGTCGATACTTGCTACACCACTCCCTAGATCCGCCCCAGTAAATCGAACATTCGCAATATCCTTTACAAAGAGACGGGGATGTAAATCATCTGAATCATCCGTAAAGATTTGCTCATTGATTATGATTTGACCAGTTGGAGCTGTTTTATCGATTTTATCAACTACGATAACTTCCTGAAATTGCGTTTGATTTTTAGTCGTGATGTTTACTGTGTAACGATCATTATAAGGTGCTTGAAAAAAATACCAAGTCCCAAGTTTATTCACCTTGATCGTTTCCTTACTTGTTGAGACAACCACCGCATCCACGTTGGTTGTCACTTGAAAGTAGAGTGTAGCACTACGACTTGTCCACTGAGTGGGATTGCCACGCACACTTGTGATGACTTCGCTTTGTGCATCTACTGTTTGTATTAGACAAAAAAATAAAAAAAGTACCATTACAGTACCTTTGATCCATTGTTGTTTTCGTTTCATCGGATACCACCTTTTCATAGCAAGTGGTATTGTATCACAAAGCAAAAAAAAGCTCAAATTTAGGAAAAATTCACATCGTTTCGCAACTGCTTTCGCAACTCAATTATTTGTAGCGAACTAGGGTTTTCATCAAAAGCATCTTCCGCCATCCGCACATGCTGGTGAACCCTCACACTTACAAGCGTATTCGCAGCAAATGCTTTGCTTTCCACTCGTTGGAGAGAAAGTGGTAGTTGCACTTCTTCCAACTGATTCCCCGCAAAAGCTAACACCCCAATGCGTTCTAGTCCCATCGGTAGGCTTACAGCATGTATCATTTTTTGATAAAATGCCTTTGGCCCAATCTCACGTACTCGAACCCCTTTACAGTATTGTGGAATATCCACAACAACGGGCAAACTGGCATCCCACCTATAAAGTACACCATCCTGCGTTATTTGAAAAAAAGTATCTGCAGGAAAATGATGCATGCGATACAGTTCAAATTGATCGCTTATTTCACCCATCAGCTTTTTCGAATTTGTTCTCCATTGTTGCATAATCTCACGTTTCATTGCTGGTGTTAATGGCAAGCACGATTGTAGTAACGTATCACGTTCGTGAAACCATAAGTATTCTAATGTTTCTGCTTCCATAGCAATTCCAGTAGCATGTAAGATACAAAGTCGAAACATTGCTACCAACTCACAAAAATCGGGATGTTGATACAACGCATTGAATTCAATATCTAGTTTTGTTTCCATAATTAGCTCCCACTACCTTTGTCCAACAAAAGTCCTAATTGTAGTATAGCATGCTCCCTCATCTTTTGCTAAAAGAAAAAGTAGGTGACTGAATTTCTTCAACCACCCCTTATCAAACCGTACGTACGCTACTAACGTATACGGCTTTCCAACACGTTTCAACGTTAAATGCTTTAATGACACAATTTATTTCGCTAATGCATATTTCATAAAAGCTGTTTTATCAGCCTTCTTGCTACTTCTAACCTTGATTTTTTCTATATACTCTTCAATCGTTAGATTTTCGTTCCATACTTTTCGATTCAAATATCCTCCGGTTGTTATTCCAAGTGTACTCACAAAGAAACGATTGGGATATTTCAATGTCAACATATATCCATCTCGATATCTCGCAGTCTTCT
>JBOFMT010000100.1:0-22438 GCA_051658525.1 Erysipelotrichaceae bacterium
GAGCTAACAGTAGAAAAACTTTTGGACTATACACGTGTAATGTTATGTTTATATACAGTAAAACTCAATGGTGAAGAAAAGCCTATGAATATTGATTTTAGTGTAGATTGTTTAAATCTTTCGAGAATATTAATGGGTATGAAGAGTGAGAAGAAAAATGGTGTTGATGTAAAGTTTGTAAAACTTGCTGAAAAAGAACGGTTCGATTTAAGCAATCGATATAGTGTTGATAGTTTTTCTTTTCTACTTACTGTTATTTTTGTTTACAGTTTAAAAAACAATCAATTAACATAGAGGGGGCATTATGAGTAATATAATTAACATCACTACGATTGAACAACTAAAGCAATTTCTTAATGACTCAGGAATTGCAGAAATAGCAATACGTGGTGCAAAATCTAAGTTTAAACAATTTCAAAAAATATCATTGGAACAGTTAGTAGATTCAAATAATCAAGAAATTGGAAAACAGGTGTTGAATGCAATTGGTAAAAATACTGCTTTGCTACAAAAAAATGCACTCCAATTAAATAAACTAGCTAACATGCAACATATCGCTATTGGATTAAATGGATTGAGTTTATGTGCGACTGCTGCGGGTTTTGCGGTTATGTACTATAAGCTTGATAAAATTTCCAATCAAATTGGTGATGTATTAGGTGCAGTGAAACAAGGTCAAGAAATCAATGCAAATTACGAATTTAAAAAAGTATTGTCAACACATGCAGATATGCTCGACTACCGAAAAACACAGCGTTATTATTCCGAACAGCAAATGCGAGAGTTAGTAGATGCTGAATATAATGTTTTATCGATGTTAATTGAAGTCTATATGAAAGGTGTATGTGAAGATACAGAAACGATACTTGAATCAATTTTTGCTTTGGCTTCGATGTTATCTGTTTCGATTGTATATTTTGATGAACTTTATTACACGAACAATAGTGAGAATATCGTTGGTGATGATATTTGGCATGCTTCTCATAAAAACTGGATGAAGGTATTTGATGTATTAACAAGCAAAGAATTTGTGGAAATATTACAGGATTATACCTACTTAGAAGCTGGACTTAGTTGTCAGGAATGCGACTATTATTGTGTAGAAGCAATTTCTATTCTTAAGGATGCGAAATCTAATGTTTATGATAATCAGTATATACTGGAGCATATTGGTTTTGAATGTACCATTCAAGAATTCAATGAAATGAGCAATAATTTAGTAGCATCAATGATCAATCAAACATTAGAAGAACATAAGAAAGAATTAGATTGTAACGAAGAAGTTGTAGACATCTTCCAAAACGCAATGAAACAAGTAGGCCTTGCAAACTAAATGGCAACTACACAAATGTTTGAAATTGATGTAATCAATGCATTAGACAGTGTACTCTCATTATTTGAAGAAATTAAAAACGATAATTCAAAGCAAGGGATAGACTCTTTTCAAGAGGTCGTAATGCAAGATGTCTTCGCATTTATTAGCATCTTGTCTACAACAGATGCAAAAACAAATTGTATCTCTTTTCAAAATAAGTTTCTTTTTAATTATGATGTTGTTGTAAATAATGACCTTGAACTAGGAAAGTGGAATGCTTGGAAACCGTGTTGTTTACATTTTTTTGAACAGAAGGATAGCGAAGGGCGAAAAACAGTGGAACAACTTTTTTCTATTGTAGGCAAATACTGTGTGTTTCAAATGAAGCATCGCGATAACGACGCAATCAAACGTTATGCGACGATAATGGGTTCGATATCAAATTTGGAAAGTGACCAAAGCGCTGAAGCAAAGAAACGAGACATTTCAAGAAGTAATAAGAATTCCGAAAGTTCAGGACAAGATACAAATCCTGAAACGAACACGGAAATAGAGAGTTTAGAAATATTACTGGAAAAATTGAATGCTATGATAGGATTAGCTACAGTAAAACAGGAAATCGATGATATTTTACATATTATTCAAGCAAAAAAATTAAGAGAAGCACGCGGTTTTAAAGTACCACCACTTTCACTACACTTGGTGTTTTCGGGTAATCCAGGAACTGGTAAAACAGTGATAGCTCGCTTATTGTCTAAAATATATTATCATTTGGGTGTATTAAGTGTTGGGAGCTTTACAGAGGTAGATCGTTCTGGAATGGTTGATGGATTTGTTGGTCAAACAGCGCTTAAATCTCAAAAAGTAATTGAAAGTGCCATGGGCGGTATTTTGTTTATTGATGAGGCATACACTCTATCAAACGGAAAAGGGCAAAGTGATTTTGGTCAAGAAGCTATTGATACTTTATTGAAATCGATGGAAGACAATCGTGATGATTTTATTGTAATTGTTGCGGGATACCCAGATTTAATGGAAGAGTTTTTAAATTCAAATCCAGGATTGCGCTCTAGGTTCAATCGCTATATTGAGTTTCAAGATTATAATCCACAGGAGCTATATGAAATTTTTTGTCTAAGGTGCTTAGAGTCAGAAATACAGCTTCATGAAGAATGTGTAGATTATTTAAAGTCTACGTTTGAACAAATGTATGAAAATAGAAAAGAAGACTTTGCAAATGGCCGTGATGTACGTAATATATTCGAGCGTGCATATACAGCACAAGCAAGAAGAATTTCAATGCTATTAGAAGTAAGTGATGTGGAATTGCAAATGTTTCGGTTAGAGGATTTCAGTTAATTCTCTTCAACAGTAATTATATTAATTTGTATCAAGAGGTTGAAATCTAATTAATAACCGGTTGACAATCCAACAAAATTTGTGATACTGTTAACTTGCAAATAAGATATTTCTTCGGGGCAGGGTGAAATTCCCTACCGGCGGTAAAGTCCGCGACTCGCGCAAGCGATTGATTTGGTGAGATTCCAAAACCGACAGTATAGTCTGGATGAGAGAAGATATGTATCGATATAGTCTTTTTTTTGCTATATCTACTATGTTCTCAGTACCGATTGTGTGCTGAGAATTTTTTTTCCTTTAGAAACCTTTTTTGCATAAAACATCATTGTTTTTAGGAGGAAAAAAATATGAAACGAAACATGAATGTAAGAAAACTTGTATTAATTGCGATGTTAGCAGCACTTGCTGGTATTTTGATGTCTTTAGAAATCTCGGTACCCTTTATGCCACCTTTTTACAAATTAGATTTCAGCGATGTACCAGCAATGATAGCTATCTTTACCCTAGGGCCTGTAGCTGCGATGTGGGTTGAATTGATTAAGATTGTAATTAAAGTTGTAACAGTAGGAACCAATACAATGTATGTAGGAGAATTAGCAAATTTAATCGGTATTTTTATTTTTGTATTACCAACTTGGTATGTTTATAAAACAATGGGAAAATCAAAAAAAGCGATGCGTACTGCTCTATTGGTATCGATTCCGCTTAGAACAATTTTTGCTTGCTGTTTAAATGCATTTATTACGTTACCGATGTATGCAGCAGCCATGGGGTTATCCTTAAATGAAGTTATTTTAAGCGTTTCAACAATGAATCTTGCAATATCTGACTTAACTACATTTATTATCTTTGCAACGATTCCCTTTAATGTAATTAAGATTGGATTGAATGCAAGCGTTACGTATGTATTGCATCATCGCTTACTTCAAGGAGGAGTGAGTATTTTAAAACAAAGTGAGGCTACAAGATGATTCGTAATTATAGAGATCTTACAAGACAAGAAATGGAGCAGGTTGATAAAGAAACAACACTAATCCTCATTCCACTTGGTTCCATTGAACAACATGGGAATCATGCACCACTAGGAACGGATAGTATGATTGCAGAAGAAATGGTGAAACGAATCACGGTACAGCTACAAGAACTTGAACCAACATATCAAATGTTAATCTTTCCCTTACAATCGATTGGGTTAAGTAGTGAGCATAAAAATTTTTGCGGTTCGATTAGTCTTAGAGCACAAACCTACTACCAGCTTTTGTATGATATTGCCAAGAGTTTAGCACACCACGGATTTAAAAAGATTGCCTTTTTAAATTGTCATGGGGGGAATGAACCAATTTTAAAGATACTAAGTAGAGAATTGCGTAGTGAACTTGGTCTATTTGCCTTTATCTTAGCTTCGGGTGCATTTTCTCACCCTAAAGTACAAGCAACCATTAGTGAAGGAAACAAATGGGATTTTCACGGTGGTGAGATGGAAACCTCAATGGTAATGGCAATTGATGAAAGTGTTGTGAAACTGGAAGCGGCAGAAGCTGGAATTCCTGCACCCTTTATCGGTTTTGAAACCCTACGACCGTATGGAAGTGCAAGTATTGGTTGGATGAGTGAAGATTGGCAAACCGAAGATGGAAAACCAATTGGAATTGGAGGAGATCCTCGAGGAGCTAGTATAGAGAAGGGTAATATAATATTAGATGTGAGTGTTAGTGTTATTGTTCAAGGACTGATGGAAATAGCAAACTGGACAATAAAACCTTAAGTATATGGAATACGATTCTAAAAAGAAGAGAAAACATGAAGTAAAAATTCATGTTTTTTTTTATTTCTCATTGGATTGTAAAGTGGTTGACAGAGGATCTACTCAGTGTTACTATGTAGTGGTAAGTAGTGATACTTAGTACTGGGGAAGATGCTATGAATAATATAACAGAATTGCTTAAGGGTGTTTTAGAAGGTTGTGTATTAGAAATAATCAACCGAGAGGAAACCTATGGGTATGAGATTACGAAACAATTAAACGAATTAGGGTTTACTGAAATCGTCGAGGGAACAGTATATACCGTGCTCGTGCGTTTAGAAAAAAATCAGTTGGTAGTGTCAAGTAAGCGAAAATCACAACTTGGGCCACCACGTAAATTTTATACTCTGACTCCAGCAGGAAAAGCAGAACTAACAACGTTCTGGCAAAAATGGGAGTTTGTTTCTGGAAAACTAAATCGACTAAAGGAGGAAACAAAATGATCAAGAAATTTTTAGAATTGGTTATTGGAGATTTTGAAGAGAAGAAAAAATATCGAGTGTTACAAAAGCGTGTAGCTGCTTTTCCTAAAGAATACCGTTTTGTTTATAAACAAATTGAAACGTATATGCATACAGTAGCTTCGCCTCAATACGATCCTTCAATTTATATGGATGGATCTTTATTTATCAGCTTAATTGATTTGTTTGAAGAGGGGATAGCTAATCATACTTCTGTCTATGATCTTGTTGGAACCGATGTAAAAGCATTTGCTGATGATTTAATGCAAGCGGTATCGAGTCGTGGTGTAGGTTCACGAGAACGCTTAAATCAAGAGATACAGGAATATTTTGCGAAGGAGGAAGTAGGACATGTGGAGTAAAGTAAATACGATGCGTAAAACAAAACACGAATATCACCAGCAAACAAATCGTGTAACAAAACTCCCTCAAGACTATCGTTTTGTTTATCAAAAAATTTCTGAGTATATGTGGAGCTTTGCAGGTGGTGATGGAAGCGATATGGTTGCGATCATGGGAGATATCTTGGACTTGTTTGAATCTGGTGTCATCGATGGGAAACATGTTCTTGAACTAACTGGCAGTGATGTCGCCGCTTTTTGTGATGCCTGGTTATTGGATGCGAAACAATGGACTGATGGATATGGTAAGCGTTTGAATCGAAGAGTAAAGGAAACGCATAAATAGTAAAAAAGGAGGATTCACTCATTGTGAAATCCTCCTTTTTCTTCGATATTAGCTCTTTTATTTGGTAGCTATTTAATGTGTTGCTGCACGTAGTGATTTACTAAGTGCTACCACACTCATTAACACTTTACCACTGCCTCGAAAGACGTTGACTAGCCCTTCACCAGAAGCAGCACTTCCCAGTAGTGTCTTACCAGAGCGCTCTACTGTAAAAGCTAGACTTGTACTCCAAGCGATGGCCATGTTACCATCGATCTTTAACACGTCATTATCTAATTCAACTTCAATAAGTTCATCCATGGGTACATTGCTTTCTAAAGCAACTACACCTTGACCAGCTAAACTTAAATTGAATAATCCTTCTCCACCAGCGACAGCACTCGAAAAAGAGGAACGAGCAACCACATGTTGTTTGACGTTGCCATCACAGGCAAGAAACATGCCATCCTCAATACTCATCCCTTTTACACCCCAAGAGGCAACATCTTGTAGAATGATGTATTTATAGGTTGGTTCTAGTACTAAGGTACCGACACCTTGATATTCTGGTTTAATCGTCGATTCTTTGGTTACAACACTGCGTGCCATCTTACCAAAAAAATCACCGACACCTTTCACACCAGTAGTCGCAGCAACACTACCGGTAGTCCACTGCATTGCTCCAGCTTGTACAATCGCGCGTTTGGTTTCATCAAGTTCAATTACAACTTGTTTTCTACAAACACCCATTTGACTCATATAGTATTCATTGATTGCGTTATCAGGAGCAACACTTAAATCTCTAAGATAGGTAAGTACACGAAAGTTATCTAACTGCGCTGTTACTTTACGATGTTGTGATTCTAAATTTTTAATGGTTACACTCATTATATCCCCCTTGTGGTAACATCCCACTTTTTATTCATTATAACATTGTCACTTGTATGTTTACGAATAAATTTGGAATAGTACTTTACTGATGGCTTTATATGAACAAATTAAAAAAAAGCAACGATGCATCGTTGCAATTATCTATGGGTTGTTAGAGCTTTCCGTAAATGCCCTTGTGTAGCTGCCAGTATTGCTTGTGCTTCCTCATATTCACAAGCACACTCCAACATCACGATGGCTGTCTTTGCATTGTAATGACTCGCCTCATACAATGCAGTATCTACAGTATAACGGTGGTTTGTTGCCATTGATACAATCGAAGCCCAGCGTTGTTTGAGTTTTTCATTTCCTGCTTGTACATCTACCATAAGGTTTTGGTAAACTTTACCAAGTTGCACCATCGTTCCTGTAGATAGCATATTACATACCATTTTTTGTGCAGTTGCAGCTTTGAGTCGCGTCGAGCCCGTTAATACTTCAGGACCACAAACAACTTCAATGCCAACTGTTGCGAGTTTAGATAATAACGTATCCGGGTTACAACTAATACCAATGGTTGTGGCACCGAGCTTGTTGGCATACCGTAAGGCTTCTAGTGCATATGGTGTTCTTCCACTGGCTGCAAGTGCAATCACAACATCCAAGGCATTGAGGTTAATGCTTGCCAGGTCACTTTCTGCCATTGTTGTTTCGTCTTCTGCCGCTTCCCGGTTTGCACTTTGCTTGCTTCCAGCAACCAGTGCAATCACTTCTCCATGAACCATTCCAAACGTTGGTGCACATTCTTCCGCATCCATCAAACCAATGCGACCACTCGCACCAGCACCAATGTAAATCATTCTTCCACCTTGTTGTAAGCTTGTCGTACAGTAGGTGATTGCTAGAGCAATCATTTCTTTTTGTGAGGCAATCGCTTGGCTCACCTTCAAGTCTTCTTGTTGCATAATACTTACCAGCTCTAGTGGTGTTGCAAGATCTAGATCCATGGTATTGGGATTTCTTTGTTCACTGATCAAATGTTCTAACATAAATAGTTCCTCTCATCTATATAATTTCATCCTATCATAATGATAAGGTGTAAGCCTATAGCTCTACTAAAATGGCTACATTTTATGTTAAAATAGACAAATCTAACAAATAATTTAAAGCTAACAACGAGATTGTAACCAATGATAAAGTTTATGGTCATTAATACAAATAAAGTTTACCTTTGTGCTATAAGTAAGGTACAATAACTACATTGGTTTTGTCGAACTTGGACAACCAAAGGAGAGCTTATGAAAGCAAAAACAAAGAAAATTATTAAAGTTAGTCTTGTGAGCCTTGTTGCTACCTGCGTCATAGCAGTTGGTGGGTTTTATGTGTGGGCAAGTGATTATTACCCAGCAGATGCAACGGCAATTCAAGTACTAGAAACAAGTAATAATATTACAGTTCAAGATGATCTAACGATACTAGAACCGCAAGAGCCAAGTGACATTGGTATTGTATTTTATCCAGGAGCTAAAGTAGAAGCCATTGCTTACTTACCAATCTTAGAAAAAATAACAGCACTAGGATATACAACAGTACTAGTAGAAATGCCACTTAATATGGCAATTTTTGATAACAATGCTGCCTCACGTGTCTTTGAGGCTTTACCAAACATCACAACTTGGTATATGGCAGGACATTCGATGGGAGGAGCTATGGCTAGTAATTTTGCTAGTAATCATCCAGAAGAAGTTACTGGTCTTATCTTAATGGGAGCTTATCTTTATGGAGACTATCCAGCAAGTCAAACTTTAACGGTGTATGGAAGTTTTAATGACGACCTAGAACCAAAGATTGATTATACGGAAAATGTAGTAAAACTTGAAGGTGGAAATCATGCACAGTTTGGTAACTATGGAAAACAAAAAGGCGATCCAGATGCAACGATTACTGCTGAAACACAACAAGATTTAACCGTAGAATCCATTGCTGCTTTTATGAATAAAAACAGTAACTAACTAACCAAATGGAAAGTAGCGCACTTTAAAGTGCGTACTTTTTTTTATCTTGAAGAAGCATTATACTCGTATTCGTAAGTACAAAAGCGTACTATCATCACTAGAGATGAAGAGGAGAATATCGTATGTATCCAAGAAATTTTAGCCATATTGGAATTAGTGTTCCTAATATTGAACAAGCCGTAGCCTTCTATAAAGAAGTCATGAACTGGTATGTAATTATGGAGCCAACACTTGTTGAAGAAGAAGCAGAAACTGCGATTGGTATCATGTGTATTGATGTGTTTGGTTCTGGTTGGGAAACATTTAAAATTGCCCATTTATCAACAGGGGATGGCATTGGAATTGAATTGTTTGAATTCCCACAAAACAATAAAGCAAACCATGAATTTGCTCCCTACCAAACAGGAGTCTTCCACTTTTCAGTAAAAGATCCGAATATTGAAGAATTAGCAGCTAAGATTGTTGCTGCTGGTGGAAAACAAAGAATGCCAATTCGTGAGTATTACCCAGGAGAAAAACCATACCGCATGGTGTATATGGAAGATCCATTTGGAAATATCATTGAAATTTATACCCACTCTTATGAATTACATTATGGAAGTGGAGCATACCAACACGAACAATAACGAATTGAGAAGACACTACGTTTGTAAAATAGTGTCTTTTTTTTATGCTTAAGTATTACAAGTCCTGTTGTAAGTTGACATCTTTTTTTTTAGTAATACAATAAGAGCGTTGAGGTAGGGTATTAAAAACCAGAAAGGAGAAAATAGATGAAAGCCTATGTGGAAAAAAGTGGTTGTATTGGATGTGGAACTTGTGTTGCGATATGCCCGCAAGCATTTCAGATGAATGAAGATGGACTTGCGGAAGTATTTGTGGACCCCATACCAGACGAAGTAAAAGCGAGTACGATCGATGCGAAAAATGCATGTCCGGTATCGGTCATTATTGTCGAAGAATAAGAAACAACTGTTATGAAATCATAACCAAGGAGAGAAAACAATGAGCATGTTTTGTTATCAGTGTCAGGAAACCTCGAAAAATACGGGGTGTACCGTACAAGGTGTTTGTGGTAAAAAAGAACACGTTGCGAAATTACAAGATTTATTGGTTTATTCCTGTAAAGGAATTGCGCAAATCGTAATAAAACAAAATATCGATGTAACAAGTATTACAAGTGTCAATCATGAAGTGATTACAAGCTTGTTTATTACGATTACCAATGCAAATTTTGATGATCTCGCAATTGCGAAACAAATAGAAAAGATGTTAGTGCTACGAGATGGCTTACGTGATGATACCTATACTTGGGACGATGCGGCCGTGTTTACAGTAACGAGTCAAGAATCGATGGTTGAAAAAGCTGCAAGTATTGGTGTCTTAGCAACACAGGATGAAGATATCCGCTCCCTAAGAGAGCTAGTAACATATGGGCTAAAAGGAATGGCTGCCTATACGCATCATGCCTTAAATATCAAAAAAGAAAATCCTGATATCTATGCATTTATGTATCGTGCGATGTCAGCCATTTTAGACGACAGCCTATGTTTGGATGATTTGGTAGCATTAACTCTAGAAACAGGAAAATATGGTGTTGCGAGTATGGCGTTATTGGATGATGCTAATACTAGTAAATATGGAAAGCCGGAAATGACAACGGTAGAGCTTGGTGTTCGTAACAATCCAGCTATCTTAATTTCAGGACATGATTTAACCGATCTCGAACAACTCTTAGAACAAACCAAAGGCAGTGGAGTTGATGTTTATACGCATAGTGAAATGTTACCAGGACATTATTATCCTTTCTTTAAACAATACGACAACTTGGTTGGGAATTATGGAGGTTCTTGGTGGAGACAAGTCTTTGACTTCAAAACGTTCAACGGTCCGATTCTTTTTACGACAAACTGTATTGTTCCTCCAAACAGTGAGGAAGTAAAAAATCGAATCTTTACCTCTGGTGCAGCAGGCTATCCAGGATGTGTACATATTGTGCCTGATGAAAGCGGACATAAAGATTTTAGTGAAATCATTGCCTTAGCAAAAACACTTCCAGCTCCAAACGAAATTGAAACTGGAACTATCGTTGGTGGATTTGCTCACGATCAAGTGTTTGCTTTGGCAGAACCAGTAGTAGCAGCAGTAAAATCCGGTGCGATCAAACAATTCTATGTCATGGGAGGTTGTGATGGCCGCATGAAATCAAGAGAATACTATACTGAATTTGCGAAAAACTTACCGAGTGATACGGTAATTCTTACAGCAGGTTGTGCGAAGTATCGCTACAATAAACTAGGGTTAGGAGATATTGGTGGTATTCCGAGAGTCTTGGATGCAGGACAATGTAACGATAGCTATTCACTAGCACTCATTGCTCTAAAGTTACAAGAAATCTTTGAATTAGAAGATATCAATGATTTACCAATCATCTATAATATTGCTTGGTACGAGCAAAAAGCGGTGATTGTATTTTTAGCCTTATTATCACTAGGGGTAAAAAATATCCATCTAGGCCCAACCCTACCTGGCTTCTTATCACCAAATGTTGCGAAGGTAATCATCGATAGCTTTGGAGTTGGTGGCATTACTACTGTGGAGCATGATTTACAATCGTTCTTACAAGATTACAATTAAAATGAAAAAGCAAGCCAATATTGGCTCGCATCAGGCTGTCGATAAACAAATGATCGGCAGCTTTTATTTGTATGACGGGCATGTCATATATCTGTGGTGAAAGTCCAACGGAGCGTAGTTGCCGACGAATCCAATAGCGACTCACAAGTTTCACACCGCGAGGTGTGGGAGAGAGGAAACGATAGCGAAATCGTGGCCTAACGAATAGAAACTAGATATAGAGGCGCAGTGAATGGATAAGTTGGCAAATAACAACAAAGTCCAAATGGCAATCGTAATTTCAATGCGTAAATCGAGTAGGTAAACCAGGAAAGATATATGACTTATCCCGTGAGATCTCATTAGCGATTCAGTAGTAACAATGAATAATGAGAAGTCAGCAGATGTGATAGTAGGTAAGAAATTACCGAAGGACGGAACAATTAATTAGCGTCAAATAAATGTATGTTACATATGAATGCTTGATAGTACAAACTGCACTTTACGTATAAAAGTGAAAGAATACAACAATCTAAAGTTTAATCATATGAAAGCAGAAAGGAATAAAACGCACAAGTTATGTCAAAACTATTAGAAGAGATATTATCCAAAGAAAACATGACACTTGCCTATTAGCGTGTAGTCGCAAACAAGGGAGCAAGTGGAGTTGATGATATCGGAATTGATAAAATCAAGGACTATGTAAATGATAATTGGAATACTATCAAAAGAGAGATTCAAAATAGAGAATACAAGCCCCAACCAGTGTTAAGGGTAGATATCCCTAAACCAAATGGAGGAACAAGAAGTCTTGGAATATCAACGGTAATGGATAGGATAATCCAACAAGCTATAACACAGGTGTTAAGTCCAATATGCGAACCACATTTCAGTGAGTTTAGTTATGGTTTCAGACCGAAACGAAGTTGTGAGGTGGCCATACTAAAGTTACTGGAGTTTCTCGACGATGGATATCTGTGGGTAGTGGACATAGACCTAGAGAAGTTCTTCGACAAAGTACCTCAAGATAAGCTAATGAGTTATGTGCACCGAATTATAGATGATGGTGATACAGAGTCGTTAATAAGTAAGTATCTAAAAGCAGGAGTGATGATAAATGGAAGGATAGAGGCTACAAATGTAGGCACACCCCAAGGAGGGAATCTGTCACCTTTATTAAGTAACATCATTTTAAATGAATTAGATAAAGAATTAGAATCAAGAGGTCTCCATTTTGTAAGATACGCAGATGACTGTGCAATCGTAGTTAAAAGCGAATCTAGTGCAAAGAGGGTAATGAGAACAATAAGTAAATGGATTGAGAATAAACTTGGACTCAAAGTCAATATGACAAAGACAAAAGTTACAAGACCATATTTTACACGCAATCATGTAACAGAGTTATCTATTTTCATTCTAATTAGAACAAAACGATAAATGAAAAGAATCAAGAAAAGTGTGGTAATATTGTAATATAGTTAATTTGAAGGAGGAATATGATGGATTATAGGATAATGATAGTTGAAGACGATTTGGATATCGCAAACTTACTTTCGACTTTTTTGGAACGTTTTGGTTTTCTTGTCTATACATGTTCAAATTTTACAAAAGTCGATGAAGAATTTAAAGAACAGCAACCCCATTTGGTACTTCTAGATGTAAATCTACCTGCATATGACGGATTTTATTGGTGTATGAAGCTTCGGAAAATCAGCTCCTGCCCCATTATCTTTTTATCTGCTCGAAACACGGACCTAGATCAAGTGCATGCTATGATGAGTGGTGGGGATGACTATATCACTAAACCTTTTTCCTTTGAATTATTAAATGCGAAAATCAGTGCGATTTTAAGGCGATCATATGGTGAATATGCCACCCTTGAGAATGATGAACTCATTTGTGGAGACTGTGTATATTCGAAGAGCAAACTGACCTTACAGTGCCATGGTGAAATAAGTGAACTTTCAAAAACCGAGGCAGCCGTGATTCGAAAATTGTTCCAGCATTTTCCAAATGTTGTATATCGTGAAGATTTATTGAATGAAATTTGGGATGATAGTCAGTTCGTAGATGAAAACACTTTAAATGTAACAATTAGTCGGATTCGTCGTCGCTTTGAGCAAATAAAATCAACCAATCAAATCAAAGCTATTCGGGGGTTGGGCTATAAAGTGGGTGGAATAAGAACTGATGAGTAAAGAACAAAAGACGCAAATTTTAGTGTTTTTACTAGATCATCTTTGGATTGTCGTTCTCTTTTTTCTTGGACCATCGTTAAGTTTGTTGGCCTATTTTTTTGTTCATGAGAACAGTGCGAATCCGTGGTACTACATTTTTCTCTCCCAGTGCATACTATTTATTTTTTTAGGATGGAGGTGGGCCACCACTAGAAAGTTTTATCGCATTCTTTGTAATAATAAAGTAGGGCTGGAAACATTTTTGATACAACAGCCGAACAGTCGCTTGGAACAGCATTATCGAACGCTTGCCGAAAAACAGTATCAAGCCTATATACAGGAGCTAACTAAACATCAAGAAAAAGAGCGGCAAAACCGAATGTTAGTCTATCGTTGGGTCCATCAAATAAAGACCCCGGTTTCCGTAATTCGGTTGCTTACTGAACATCGTAGTGACGACGAAGATTTTCGAAAAGTGAAAAAATCGATAGAACAAATTCATCATGATTTGGATCATATATTAAACCTTTATCAATTAGATGCGATTGAAAATGATGTTATCTCTGAAAAAGTAAATATCAACCAAATGTGTACACGGTGTATCAATGAGTTGAAACAACTTTTTATTGTTGCAGGGGTTTATCCAAAATTACTTGTTGATGAACGTTTTGTTGTATACAGCGATGAGAAGTGGTTGCGGTTTGTTTTGTATCAGCTGTTAACCAATGCAGTAAAGTATAGCGAACGAAATAGCTACGTAGAAATATCGGCTGTGTTGCTCGATGATTGTTGTGAGTTAAAAGTGAAAGATTATGGTTGTGGAATTGAAAAACAAGACATTCCTCGTATTTTTGAGATGTTTTTTACTGGTAAAAATGGACGAAAGTATGGTGAATCTAGTGGTATTGGTTTACACATGGTAAAAAAAGTACTGGATCATTTAGGGCACGAAATCAAAGTTGACTCGATTGTAGGTCAAGGAAGTGAGTTTACAGTTAGATTGCAGGCTTTCGTAAAATCAAACAATACAATGTAATTTCAAACAAGTTAATTCTATTTGATGGTATCGATAAAGATAACAAGACTGTAAGGTATTGTAATTTTTATCGATTTTTTTTCTCATGCTTACTTGCTATAATTAGCACATCAACAAAGGAGAATGGATATGACGATATTAAGTGTAAAACATCTAGGTAAAATTTACGAAGGTGTCGTGCCTTTTGTAGCTTTAAAGGACATCAGTTTTGAAATAAAAGAAGGTGAGTTTGTTGCAATCATGGGTCCTTCCGGTAGTGGAAAGAGTACATTGTTGAATGTTATCTCAACCATTGATCATCCTACAAATGGAGAAGTGATAATTCAAAATCAAAATCCTCATAAGATGAATGATGATGACTTGACTCATTTTCGACGCAAAAGGCTAGGATTTATCTTTCAGGATTACAATTTAGTTCATACTTTGACAGTGGAAGAAAACATTATGTTGCCATTGACATTGGAGGGTGTTTCAAAAAAAGAAATGCAAGAGAAAATGCAAGAGGTTTCAGTGGATATTGGAATTGGCCATATTTTGAAAAAGAGAACGTTTGAAATATCTGGAGGACAAGCGCAAAGAACGGCGATTGCACGTGCTACAATTGCAAAACCTTCATTACTTTTAGCTGATGAACCAACAGGAAATTTGGATTCCAAGGCGAGTAAGGATGTGATGGAGCTATTTACAAAATTGAATCAGGACCAGAAATCCACGATTTTGATGGTTACCCATGATGCTACAGTTGCAAGTTATTGTCATCGGGTTCTAATAATAAAGGATGGAAGATTACACCAGGAATTGTATTCGGGTGGTAAACGTTCAGCTTTTCAACAAGAGATAATTGATGCTATGAATATGTTAGGTGGAGACCTTTATGACATTATTTGATTTTGCAAAAAATAATATTATTCGAGATGCTAGAACGTATGTGTTCTATTTCACCAATTGTGTGAGTTCTGTTTTTGTATTCTTTTTATTTAGTGTATTATCGTTCCACCCAGCGATGAAAATTATTGATAAGCAAAGTACAATGGGCTTGATATTGACTGTTGGACAACTCATTTCAACCGCGTTTTCTTTTTGTTTTATTTCTTATTCAGTTCATATGTTTTTAAAACGAAGAAAGCGCCAGTTTGGCCTACTAATGATTTGTGGAGCAACGAAAAAACAGCTAAACAAGCTCTTGTTTTTTGAAAATAGTATCGTTGGATTTCTTGCAATCGGTACGGGTATCTTATTTGGGTTAATTGCTTCAAAACTGTTTCTAGATTTCGCAAATGTTGTAATTGGAGTAACTGATTTTGTTATGTATATTCCCATTGCGGCGATCATTCTTACTATAGTGGTCATGGGAGCTTTATTTCTATTTATCGCGGTTTGTAGTCCTTACTTCATTCGAAAAACAGAAGTCATTGCATTGTTGAAAGAAGAGGTAAGGGGAGAAAAGCAACTGCATATAGGTCGATTGTCCATATTTGTTGCTCTTTGTATGGCGTTGATTTTATGGGTGTTTTTAAGTGGAAACCAAACGGCTCAAAATATCCAAGAACAATTGGTATTCGTGTTGTTTGTCTTAGCCGTTTTGTCCGCTGTAACTTATATAATTATCGTATGTTTAATGAAACTTTGGTTTATCTTGATTAAACATAGTGGTAAAAACAATCGCTTGTTACTAAAAAGCGAGTTTCAGTCAAAAGAGCGGGTAAATGGTCAAACAATCACACTTTCTACTATCTTATATACCGTTTCATTATTATCAATGGTTATGTTACTATCTTTGTCATCAAACGTGCAAGAAGAGACTCAAAAAATTGTACCCTATGCAATGAGTTACAATGTATGGTCTGATGATACTACGTTCGAAAAAGATGTTGAACAAATTCAACACATTTTGCAAAGTAAAACAGGTTATCGGTCTAATGTGATTGACTTAGCCTATGTTCCAAACTCACTCGATCGTGTATATCTTATTTCAGAGACACAATACAATCAGATTATGAAAAATCTTATGCGAGAGCCGATTATACTAAATGAGAATGAAGTCTTCGCAGTGGCAGGTAATGTAAAGGACACACAAGTTGGTGTTATTGGTTTAATTAGAAATAAAATGCAATCCTTAAAAATAGAATCAAACATTCGTGGTTACAGTAATGATTTGATTTTGTTATCGGGCTTTAGCAATGGAATAGCTGTACTAGATGATACTATGTATCAATCTATGGAAAATGGTTTATCAAAGCGTAATATCGCCCTGTTTTATTATGATGGTTGGGAGGATGATGCCGAAGGATATCAACAGGTACAACAAAGTTTACTTTTTCAAATTGAGCAAGGTAATGGGAATTTGATTGCTGCATATAATTATTATAGTTCTAGTAAATTACAAAACAATTTAACATTATACATTGGCACCATACTGTGCTTTACATATATCTTAGCCATAGCGAGTTTTTTATATTCTAGATTGTATTCCGAATTAGAAATACAGTGTGAAAAATATATTGGATTAGTGAAGATAGGCTTATCAAAAAAAGAACTAATCAAGTTATTAAATAAGACAATAATGCTTCTTACACTATTCCCTTTTGGTATTGCAATTATGAATATGTGGATTGGGATTGTAATGAGTGAATCGAATGTTGTGGTTTCTAGTATCCCAGTTGCAATCATTTACACATTGATTGTAGTTGTGTTGCAATTTATAATTTATTTCATGATTTCACAACAGTATAGAAAAGATGTGTTACAAAGAGTATATCAAATAGAAGAATGGAGAAAATAAAATGAAAACTTTAAAAATTTGTACTAGCTTACTTATGGTAAGCATGTTGTTTGGTTGTGCTCAGACACAAGCAAACATGGAAGATGAGAAGGCATATATTCAACAAGCCAATGAACATATTGAATCGACATATGTTCAAAGTATTGATGAGGAAGCATACAGCTATAGTATTGGAAATCCCTGTGCACAAAGTAGCTTTTGTGAAATACAAGCCGAATACAAAGAAGATAATGTCTATGAAGATGTGATTGTAGTATCAGCATTATATACTTCGTATCCACAGGAGGGAACTTTGGTTTCTTATACTGTCATTTTTCATAAAGATACAAGCGAACTTTACTATATCGAAGCGAATATGTAATATAAAACTTATTACACAAAACACGATGATTTTCGATTTTGACAGTAATTATCGTATGACAGGAGTCGAACAATTTTACATATATGAAGAAAAAGAAAGTCGAAATTTAGGCTTTCTTTTTTGTGTAATATTCAAAATATATGATGTAAGGTGGAAAAAACGAATATCATATTCGAGTTTATCCTAGGTTTATTTGTGGAAGCCGCGAGCGAGGGCGTCAAAAATCAGTGAATGCCACTTGGCGTGCGTTATCTGCTTGCAGCCCTACTCTCCATCTTCCTTGGTGGTGTAGTTTCGGTTCTATTGCTTGTGGGTGCTAAAGCAATGGGGAAAGAACCGCTACTTGAGGATTGCATACTGGCACTAGGTCTATGGATGATGTTTCATGTCTTTAAAAAAGAAAGAATATCGTCTCATTCCGCCAACAAAATAACAACCAACTCATATGTTAAACATACAATACTAGTGTATGTTTTTTTTATGCCAAGGATACTATGCATCATTTTTGACAAGTATACTTGGCAATGATAAGATGTCGATAACAAGTAAACTTGGCAAAGGAGATCAATATGGAAAAAGAAGAAATCTTGGCACGACAAAGAAAAAGTAAAGAAGATGAAGGAGAAACGTACGCAATGGACCAAAGTTTACGCTTTGGTTTGGTAGGAATGGTCGCGATGTTTTTCGTTACCTGCGTTGCAAACTTTATCTTATCACCACAAAATCTCGCAGCGGTATATGCAGCTATGTCGATGATATGGGCGTTCTTATGTGCATTTAATCTAAAACAATACATGTTGTTAAAAACGAGAAGAATTTTAGTATTAACTATCATCAATGGACTTACAGCACTTATTACCTTTCTAACATTGTTAATTGTTTTAGGAGGTTAAAAATGAATGAGGAACTCGTATTAAAAAATCGGTTAAAAGAGGCTAGGGCAGAAAAAAAGCTATCCCAACAGCAACTTGCTGATTTGGTTGGTGTATCCCGTAATACCATTAGTAGCATTGAAACAGGGGTATTCAATCCAACTGCAAAACTTGCACTTGTTTTATGTATTGCACTAGACGTAACCTTTGAAACTTTATTTTATTTTTAAATACATACACCCCAATAGCCAACAGTCTTTGGGGTGTTTTTCATTTTAAATAATATTTCTTGTTATCTTGCATCGGTTAAAACTAGGAATCATTGTGTGTTTTGTCCATAGCTTTACTTAATAATTTAATCTATAATGATAGTATAGAGTAAGCGGGGGAAATATGTATGAAGCGAGGCAATGCAATGCGCGTGGGTGGACTATTGCTACTAATGGTAGCCTACTTGTTGATAGGGATCATACCGATTAGTTCACAAGGAATACAAGGCATTCATCAAATTGATGTAGAAAGACTTACCACCTCACAAAAAATAGAGAACAACACGACGACAACTTTTTTTACAATGCCTGAAGTTAGTGCTGGAGATATCTTATTATTTCGTAGCAATCAAGAAGCAGTGACACTCTTTGCCAATGAAGAACTTATCTATGACTTTGGGTATAAGGAAACCCAAAATTTTTCAAAATCCAGTGGAAGTAGCTGGCACTTTGTACCTATTTCAGAAAACTTGAGTAATCAACAAGCAAGTATTCACTTAGAAGATCCCTATCATAATCTAGTAGGAACAGAACTAAGAGTTTATGTTACCACAAGAAGTGAAGCTGTATTGTTTTTAATGCAACAATATGGATTACCCCTCGTCGTGAGTCTTGTTTTATTGCTACTATCGCTTTTGTTTACGCTTGCCTACTATCTCTTACCCAAAGCAAAAGTCCCAGTGCAATCTTTATTGTACTTGGGAATGTTGACTGGAAGTATTGCACTTTGGTCCATGTGTGAATCAAAAATACTACAATTGTGGATTCCTCAACCATTTTTTATCTTTCAATTAACCTTTCTTGCTTTATTTTGTATTGCTCCTAGTTCTCTTTGTTTTATGCAAACCTATTTTCAACCTAAAAATAAAGCATGGTACGATTTCTTTCTAAAGACATCCATCCTTTTTCTTGTGGTTGCCACCTTATTGCAATGGTCTGGACTGGTTGATTTTGTTGAGCTATTACCCTTATTTCACACATTAAGTTTGGGCATCATGTTTTTGTTTGTTCATACTCTATGGACTGAGTTTCGCTTTAAACACTACCGTATGAGTCCAATGGCAATGGGATGGAGTCTACTCGTTATCTTATGTTTATTAGAATTTTTATCCTTTACACAAAATCAAGTAGGTGATACTTCACGCCTTAGTTTGCTTGGTATTTTGATTGTTATTGTATTTGCTGCTATGGATATTATCAAGACGATGATCTCTATGTACCGCGAACAAATGAAAGTAGAAGCCTTAACGCATTTAGCTTATATTGATTTATTAAGTGGTTTACAAAATCGTACCAGCTTTCAGGAGTATATAGAAAAAAACACAATCTTACAGGTTCCTACTGCTGTTTTTGTACTCGATGCCAATGATTTAAAACGGATGAACGATGAATTTGGTCATCAAGCGGGAGACCAACTCATTGTATCTGCAAGTTTATTGTTGAAAGAGGTGTTTGGACAAGTAGGTAAAGTCTACCGTATTGGTGGTGATGAATTTTGTGTGATTGTTGAGGATACCAGTGAACAAAAAATAACAGCTTTGGAAGAAATGTTGTTGGAAAAACTCGCACAAACAAGCTTACCGACCTATCACACACCACTGTCTCTTGCATATGGCGTTGCTTTTAGTCATCAAGCAATCAAAATCGAATCGCTGTTTCAAAAAGCTGATACCAATATGTATGAGCATAAAAAAGCCTATAAAGAGTCTATACGACTACAACTACAATCATAATTACAAGTGTAGAAAAGCATTATCCAATCGTGCTCACACAAGCACTAATGGCAATGAAACGATTTGATAGAATTACTTTGGTTATACAAGGGAGAGAGACAACTACGGATGCAATCAGAAGCAATTGACACAAGAGATATATTGAGGACAAAGCGGAAAATAAACAGATTGATCAAAATAGCGATTTGTGATTGTTGTTATCAAGAAAAAACCTACTAGAAATGATATTCTAGCAGGTTTTTTTTCCATATATAGTATAAACTTCACGCTCGATGATATTTTCAATTGCTTGACATAATATTGCTCTTTCTTCGATATTTGTATAGGGTACTTGCACGCATCCTTTACCCTTTCCAGGTTTTTTTAGCTGCGTTCTCCAGTAAGCAATTGCTTCAAAATCCATCGAGTGCAAAGAAAAGTGGTGTTTCGCAACATGAAAGGAAACATAATTTCGCGCTTTTCCACTTCCTAACTTATAGGTTGGCATTTGAAATGAAATGCATTCCTCTAGGTCTGGATGGTGATTTCGCATATAGGTAACAAAAAAATCAATCCATGCTAGTTGCTCACCTTCTAGGCGTTGTCGATAGGTATCAACACTTGTTACTTTGTCCATGTTGTTTCTCCTTACATTAAGTACTTACAGTATACAATAATATTTTTTCTTTTGAACAAAAAAGGCAACCAACTATAGTCTTACGGTACATCACTTGATTGTAGTGTTACAATAAGGAAAGAGGTGAGAACATGAATCGAAGAAAAAAAATAATAGAAACTAGTGCCATTGGTATAGGAGTCAATGTACTATTAGCAGTGATGAAAGCAAGTATTGGATATGTGAGTGGCTCTGTTGCCATTACGATGGATGCACTTAATAATTTAAGTGATGCAGCATCTTCCATATTGACCATGGTTGGCACTCAAATTGCTGGAAAAGCACCCAATAAGCGTTTTCCTTATGGCTATGGAAGAGTGGAGTATCTTACTTCGATTAGCATTGCTATTCTTATTTTATTGGCAGGGATTACAGCCTTCTTACAAAGCGTTGCATCCGTTCTAAATCCAATCGAGACAACATATACCATAATTTCTTTATGGTTGTTGGCGATTGGGGTGGTAGCCAAACTTGTACTGGGTCGCTATGTAACAAAACAAGGAGAAGACCATCATTCACAAGCACTCATTGGTTCTGGTAAAGATGCCATCTTTGACTCTTATCTTAGTATCGCTACTTTAGTTGCAGCCATACTGAGAAGCTTATGGGGCATACAAGTAGAAGGCGTTTTAGGGATAGTAATTTCTTTTGTAATTATCAAAGCAGGGGTTGAAATCCTACTATCAAGTCTAGCAAGTGTTATTGGAACACACGTAGACTTTGCACTTAGTAAAAGCCTGAAATCTCATATCTTAACCTATCCCTCAGTAAAGGGTGTATATGATCTTATCCTACATCAATATGGACCTGAGAAGACCATTGCCTCCGCACACATCGAAATCGATGATGAGATGCGTGCGAAAGATATCCATAAACTAACACGAGAAATTGCTATGGACATATATTTGAACTTTGGAATTGTCATCACCATCGGAATTTATGCATCAAATATCGATGTTGAACAAGTGGGAACGATGAAAACAGAAATTCAAACAATCATCGCGGAGTATGAAGAAATCATGGAGTTTCATGGTTTTTATGTGGATGAAGCTGCACAAATCATTAACTTTGATCTTATTTTTGATTATCGTGTTGTAGATCCCTTACAAATTAAACTTTCACTTGAACATCGCCTAACAATACAATATCCAAACTATCGATTTTATATTGTATTGGATCAAGATTTTGGAGGATTAGAAAAAGAAAACTGAGCGGCCAACTCAGTTTTTTTCTTCAGATATACTTGTAAAACCTAGGAACAATCCTGCTTTAATGAGTAGTAAAATGCCAATAAAGAAGATTTGTTGTCCCATGTCCTTGATTCCTACAAGTGGATACAAATAGTCCTTCATTCTAGCAAATAAGAATAAAAACAAGTTCCCGATATTCCACTATATAGTAGAGCAACACTAAAAAAAATTGTTTCATTCTATGTCCTCACTTTATA
>JBOFMT010000101.1:0-24853 GCA_051658525.1 Erysipelotrichaceae bacterium
ATTCGTAGGCTCAAGAACTTCGCTACACCACTTCCTTCATCCATACCATTACTGGTACCAACTTGTGGTTCACTACACTTGGCGGTAAAAACCTGTGACTAGACTTTCACTAGCTAGATTAGTGCCATGCCTGGCACACAACAAAAAAAAGAACTCACGTTCTTTTTTGGTTAAACTTTAATTTTCATCCACTTCCCAGTTTTAAATCGTAAAAACGTGGCACTAAAGCGAATCACTTGATCTAAAAATAAAGCGATCCATGCCCCAATCAAGCCAAGTCCCAAAGGATAAGCTAATATATACGTTAAACTCGGTCTAAGTATTGCAGTAGATACCAACGATAACATTGCGGTAAAACGAACGTCCCCTGCCCCACGTAAACCACCGGCAGTGATAACTTGAGTGATTTGGAATAACACGGTCGCAACAATAATAAACATGATATCACTACCAATGCGAATAATATCGGCATCACTTGTAAACAATCCGATTAAATCTTTACGGAATAGCACTAAAACCATAGCTAAGACAAAGCCCATACACATCCCAATAATTTGAGTTGTACGAGAATATATCATGGCCATATCCGAGCGTTTCGCTCCTAGCATTTGTCCAACAAGAGAAGAATTAGCAATGGATAATCCATCTCCAATCGAGAAAGAAATACTAATGATATTCATACATATTTGATGTGTCGCAAAGGCTAATGTTCCCAAACCTGCTACGGTTGCAGAGTAGAGGAAGAAACCAATGCGTAAGAAAATTTGTTCCACAAAAGCTGGTGAAGCAATATGCATTAAATCTTTGATTGTATTTCGTTTTGGTAACCACTGGCTACGTATATCTGAGAACAAATAGTTTTCATGGTCTAAAATAGAATAAAAGCTCATCCCACAAGCAATGATATTTCCTAGCATCGTGGCAACACCAGCTCCTACAACACCCATTTTAGGGAAGATCCAAATTCCGTTGATTAATAAAAAGTTAAAAATCAAATTGATGATATTACTCGTTAAATTGGTACGCATGGATATTTTTGTATTTCCAATCCCACGCTGTGCTGCATTGATCGTAAGTGAAGTACATCCAAACACGTTTCCAATCATAACGAGTTGAAAATATGGAACTGCGAGTGAAATGTACTCTGCATTGGCCCCTGCTAGGGTTAAGATATCTTTCGCAAAAACAATACCTATAAAACTCATTACGATATTAATTAAAATGGAACAAGTAAGCGCACTACGCAAGGTTGCGATCGCTTCTTTGCGATTATCTTGGCCTTTACGACGTGACACAATGACGGTAACTCCCATGTTCAAAGAGAGTACAAGCGCCATTAAGATAAACTTTGGTTGATTGGTAATTCCTACCGCTGCAATTGCACTTGCACCGATGGTTCCAACCATAATCATATCCACCGCTCCAATCAAGGAAACAAGTAAACTTTCCATAGTAGAAGGCCAAGCGATTTGCATTGAAGTTTTAAATACCTCTCGATCGCTTGGAATATGACCTTGAATAAATTGTGCCTTTAAAAAATGATTTGGTGAAAACAAACGGTTAAACCAAGTTTTCATTAGAAAAATGGATTGTGCGCTAGTTCGTGTTGCAGTGTCGTCGATTCCCCATGTCCTGGGTGTAGCATCAAGTTGCAGTCCATTGTTTTCACCATTGCGATGGATTGTTTCATTTTCGAATTACTTGAACCATATAAATCCGTACGACCAACACTCTCCTTGAAAATAACATCTCCGGTAAACAAATGTTGTTTCCAACGAATTAACACACTTCCTTCACTGTGCCCAGGAGCATCAAAGATTTCAAGTTCAAAAGGAGCAATTGAAATCATTCCAGTACCCAAGAAACATGGTTTTGTTCGCAGTGATACTTCACGATTTTTTAATGAATAATTTTTAACAGGATCTTGTGCCATCGTGTAATCTGCTTCATGTAGATACAATGGACATTGATAATGATCAACAAGTGCGTCAACTGCTCCAATATGATCGAAATGACCATGCGTTAACACCACAGCCACCACACGACACCCAAGATCGCTAATACGTTGGATAATACGTTCCGGTTTTGCACCTGGATCGATGATGAGTACACTTTGATTTTGAATAAGCAAATAACAATTGGCTTGGTAAATTCCAAGCGGTAGCTTGATGATATCGTTCATACGTTCCCCTAATAATAAAAAAAGCCTAATAGGCTCTTTTTATTTTTTCTCCTTGTGTAAAGTTTTTTTGTTACAACGTGGACAGAACTTTTGGATTTGCATACGTTCTGGTTTTTTACGTTTATTACGTGTTCCGATGTAATTTTCTTCGTTACATTCTGAACATTTGAAAGTAATATTGTCTCTCATTGGTGTCCCTCCTCATAGATTGCTAATATATTATAGCATATATTTCAAAAAAAGCTAATATTTTTTAAAAAACTCTTCTAAAGTTTTTCCTACGATTTCCATACAAATATTGGACTGTAGATTCTCTGTTAATGAACTTCTAGGTGCTTCGCAAGCGAATGCAACTGTTGGATTGTCGTATGGTGCAAAACCGATGAGCGCTGTATTGGTTACGGAATAGGTAACCCCATTATCGTAGACAAATTCTTCGGCCGTTCCGGTCTTAGCCGCAACATCAACACCTAAATTACGTATCATCCCTCCACAGTTTCCACTCGTTACACAAGCACGGAATCCTTGTTTTACACGATCCAAATAAGCAGTATCTCCGACTAAGCTCGATAAGATTTCTACTTCATTTTCATAGACGACAGTATCGACGCTATTTGGTTCATACGCACGTGTCACAAGACGTGGCTTAATACGGTATCCACCATTGGCAATCGTTGCTACATATTGCAACATTTGCATCGTCGTATAACTATCATACTGACCAATCGCAAAGTCTAACAGCAATCCGCCAGCACGTGAACTTCCCATGTATCCCGTTTCTTCATAAGGAACATCAAGTCCAGTTTCTACACCCAGACCAAACATGTTGTAGTATGAGCGCATCAAATCAAATGCAGCTGAATTGATAATCAGTGGTCCATTTGGTACATAACTGGTACCACCTAGTCGCATCGCAATATGGAACATATAAACATTCGATGAATTTTGTAAAGCTAAAATATCATTGAGTGGTCCATAATTTTTATAACTTGCTTTTGGTGGTGTTCCTTGCAAGTAGATTGGTGCATCGACAATTACCTCACCTGGTTGAATCACACCTTCATTCAGTCCCATATAAACAGTTGCACCTTTTACAATAGAACCAGGTACATTACTATCCAAATACACACCTGAACTATTATCGTAGTATTTTCCATCAATACGAACAACACTACTCATCGCATACACTTCTCCCGTGTTGGGATTCATCATTGTAATATAGGCACGATCAAAGAATTTACGATACTGGTTGTTTTCTTCTCGCTCTAAAATTTCTGTTAAGATTTCATCGAACTTTGTTTGTAAGTCCATATCGATGGATAATTGTAAATCATATCCATTCTTACCAGCTTCTAGTTCACTTAAGAATGTCTTGTTCGTATTTTTATCAACAACAAGTTCATACTTAGATTGTGTACCATTGAGCAATTCTTCATATTCAGCTTCTAAACCACTCGTTCCAATACGTTCATTTAGTGAATAGCCGAGTGCTTGATAATACAAGCGCTGTTCCGCAGGTAAGCCTTGTTGCTTGGTTGAAATACGTCCTAGTACACCAGAGAGCGAAGACCCATAAGGATAATCACGTTTCCAGTCAAAGGCAATATCAAAACCTGGATATTCATCTTGATGTTCAATCATATAAGCAGCATCTTCGCTACTTAAGTTTTCAATGATGGTTTTGACTTCATTGCTTGGTGCCATATTCATACGTTGTTTTACCGCATAAGCACTCAACAACTCCTCGTCAAAATTAGCTAAGTCTTCTTCCGTTATTCGTTGTAAAATCAAGTTATACGTATAGGTAGACGTTAACTCCCCTCGTAAGGCTCGCAACAACTCATCTTCGGTAAGCTTATCATTTCCATTATTTTCATCTAGTAAGATATAGAGATCTTTAAGATCACGTTGGGTCAGTTCATCACCGGTGATATCAAACATTTTCGCAATTTTATCTGCTAGTACCCATTCATCTTCACTTGTAGTACCCGTTTGTGGATAATAGGTAAGGGTTAAGTTTTGTACGTTATCGACAACGACATTCCCATTGCTATCCAACATCCGGCCACGTGGCGTTGTTACCACTTGTACGTTACCGTTATAAGCTTCTAGCTTTACCAAATACTCTTCTTGTTGGTTGATTTGAATATAGACAAGTCTTCCTGAAATAACAAGGAAGATACAAATCACAACAATCGTGATATTTCGAAGTGCATCATTTGCACTCTTTGAAAAATCTTGGCTCCGTTTCAAGGCATCGCTTTGACGACGCGCATTGTCCTGGTCTAATTTCTTAAAAGGATTTTTAAACATGCTTCACACTCCTCCTATGTATTATATATCATTATTGATTTTTTGTAAGGTGTGATATAATGTTTTTGTATGAAAGTAGAGGAAGTAAAATGTATACACGAGAACATACGCGCCCAGTCCAGGTAAAAGGCATCCAAATCGGAGGTCAAAATCGCGTCGTAATTCAATCGATGTGTTCGACTAAAACAAGCAATGTACTGGAAACCGTACGTCAAATACAAGCATTAGAACAACGTGGTTGTCAAATGGTGCGTTTAGCCATCGCTGATATGGAAGATGCCCAAGCAATCAAACTGATCAAAGCATCGGTGAATATTCCACTTGTTGCTGACATTCACTTTGATTATCGATTAGCAATTGCAGCCATTGAAAATGGAATTGATAAAATTCGACTCAACCCAGGTAATATTGGGAAACGTGAAAACGTGGAAGCAGTCGTAGCAAAATGTAAAGAACACAACATCCCAATCCGTATAGGTGTCAATGGTGGTAGTTTAGAAGCTCATTTGTTAGAAACTTATGGAAAACCTTGTGCCGAAGCAATGGTAGAAAGTGCCAAAGCCCATGTAGCAATTTTAGAAGCATTGGATTTTCATGATATTGTCTTATCGTTTAAAGCAAGCGATGTAGTGTTAACGATTCAAGCGTATGAATTAGCAGCGAAAACCTTCCCTTATCCCCTTCACTTAGGTGTAACGGAAGCTGGTACCTACATTGGTAGTGCGATCAAAAGTTCTGCAGCACTTGGAGTGTTATTAAATCAAGGAATTGGTGATACGATTCGTATTTCTGTAAATGGTGATCCTGTTGATGAAATTACCATTTGTAAGCAATTGTTGAAGTGTTTTGATTTGATTCAAAATCAACCTAACCTGATTGCCTGCCCAACTTGTGGTAGAACCCAATACGACATTGGTCCTATCGTCTATGAAATCGAGAATTTCTTAAAAGATGTTCATGCGGATATCAATGTAGCGATTATGGGTTGTGCGGTGAATGGACCTGGTGAAGCCAAGCATGCGGATATTGCCATTGCAGGTGGTAAAAACGAAGGCTTATTAATCAAAAAAGGTGAAATTATTGCCAAAGTAAAACAAGAAGAAATGGTTGACGTTTTAAAAGCAGAAATTTTAAAAATGGCAGCAGAGATGAACAAATAAGGACTTCGGTCCTTTTTTTTGTATGAAAAAAACGTTTATTTGGCTAATAAACGTTCAATTTCTTCTTTGTAAGGTGCAACACCATCAATATACGGTGTTTCCAAAATTTTAATTTTATCTGCTAACAAGGGATGGTTTACAATGGTATGTAACGCACTAAAACCAATTTCTCCATCACCTAAGTTGGCATGGCGATCTTTGGCAGCTCCTTGGATATTTTTACTATCATTGATATGTAACACCAAAAGATGTTCCAAACCTAAGATTTGATCAAACTCAGCTAACAAACCATCAACATCACTTAGATCATAGCCAGCATCATGTACATGACAAGTATCCAAACAAAACTTAATGTTTGCTCCAAATTTCGCATGGTCTTTGATGTATTTTAACTCTTCAAAGGTACGACCGATTTCAGAACCTTTTCCAGCCATGGTTTCTAGGCAAATCATGACATTGCCAATATCCACCATCGCTAGATTCAATCCTTCAACGATACGTGCTAATCCTGTCTCTACCCCTACTTTTAGGTGGGCTCCAGGATGTAACACCAATTTATCAAAACCCAAAGCTTGTACACGAGCAATTTCTAGTTTTAGAAAGCTAACGGCTAGTTCAAAGGTTTCTGGTTTTGTCGTATTGGCAAGATTAATAATATACGGTGCATGTACTACTACATTGTTCGCATCAAAACCCGTTGATTGCATCAAAGCCTTGGCTTCTTCAAGTTTTAAGTCTTCGATTTTCTTACGTACGGTATTTTGTGGTGCACCAGTATAAATCATCATCGCATTAGCACCATAAGATTGTGCTTCCTTGATGGACCCAACCAAATAATCAGGTCCAGACATAGAAACGTGGGAACCTAGTTTCATTCTTGGTCTCCACGTTTTGCAATTTGTTTGGTTTTCGCGCGTTCTTTTTTCTGTTTCGCGATATCTTCTTGAATCATGTTACGTTTTGCTTTGCGTTTCAAACGATCAATTTCGCTTTGACGTCTTTTCTTGTAACCCGGTTTTACTACTTGTTTTTTACGGTGTACAATTTTCGCAATTTCTTTTTCTAGAGGATCATCTTTACGATATTTCTTTTGGTGTAATGGTTTTAAGTTCGTCCAATTTCCACCTTTGAAACTCTTGTGTTCAAAATGAATTCCTTTAACTTCCAACTGACGAATCGCATCATCATCACTCTTTTGGTAAAGCGCATAACAAATACCAGATTTACCAGCACGACCGGTACGACCTGCACGGTGAATATAGAAATCCAATTCTTTTGGGAATCCCAAAGACACAACATGAGAAACACCATCGATATCAATACCACGCGCAGCGATATCGGTTGCAACGATAAACGATTGTTCCACATTTACTAACGATTTCATTGCATTACGACGAGCACGAGGTGATAAGTCACCATGAATTTCAATAACACCCATATCTAGGTCACGAAGTTTTTGCGCAACTTCACTAGCCATCGTACGAGTATTAGCGAAAATCAAACAAATATAAGGATCAAACCCTGGTAATAACGTCATTAAACCATCGACATAGCTTTTTTCTTTACAAGGAACTAAGACATGTTCAATCTTAGGTTTCATCATTGGATCGTTCGCAATACGAATCGTTTCCGGTGCTGCCATATACTTTTTCAAGAACAGTTTCAATTGGTTTGGAACTGTTGCTGAGAATGAGAACATTTGTAAATCTTTACGCATACGTCCAGCAATCGCATCGATATCTTCTAAGAACCCGTATTCTAATGTCATATCGGCTTCATCGACTACGAAAATACCAGCTTTTTCAACACGTAATGATTGGTCCGTTAAGAACAAGTCTTTGATACGACCTGGAGTACCAATTACGATGTGAGGCTGTACTTTTAAAGCTGATGTCATACGAGAGCGTTCAATCCCTCCCGTAATCAATTTAATACGAAGTCCTGGCATTGCTTCGGACATTGCTACGGCACGGTTGTACAATTGCATTGCTAATTCACGTGTTGGTGCCGTAATTACAGCTTGTACATAATCCAATTCAGGATTCATACGTTCCAACATAGGAATTAAAAAGGCATGGGTTTTACCCGTACCAGTATCGGAAATCCCGATAATTGACTTTCCTTTTAGAGCTAAAGGAATAACTTCTTTTTGGATTTGTGTTGGTTGTTCAAATCCATTTATTTCGATGAACCGCTTTGTTGGTTCACTAAAATTATAATCTTTGTAACTTGACATGATATCATCCTTTCCATGTATTTACCATGCACTATTATACATGATTTTTCACAATCTTCCAAACGAATGTATATTATTTTGTAATTTCACATCGCACAGGGTATAATAGAGCGGAGGTGAATGTATGGAAGTTATTAAAGTAGTACCCAGAGGGTTTTGTAAGGGTGTGGTGGGAGCCATTGAACTTGCAAAGCGTACCCGTAAAGAATATCCAAATGAAAAAATAACCATCTTAGGTATGTTGGTTCACAACAAATATGTTGTGGAAGCCTTATATAATCTAAACATTGAAACCGTTGAAGATAAAACCAAAACTAGATTGGAGTTATTGGATGAAATTAACGAAGGCATTGTTATTTTCACAGCGCACGGCATTGATGCTAGAGCCTTTGAGAAAGCACTTAGTAAAGGGTTAAAGGTCATCGATGCAACGTGCCCTGATGTAACCAAAACCCAAGTACTCATTCAATCCTATTTAAACAACGATTATGATGTCTTGTATATTGGTAAAAAAGGACATCCAGAAAGTGAAGCTAGCTTAACCCTAAGCCCACGTGTACACTTATTAGAACGTATCGAGGACTTAGAACACATTGCTCCAATGAAAAAGCTATTCCTTACCAATCAAACAACAATGTCAATGGAAGATGTCGCTAGTATCATTGAACAAGCAAGACTTCGCTTTCCAGACCTTGTTGTGTGTGAAGAGATTTGTGATGCTACCAGAATGCGACAACGTGCAGTAGCTGCCTTACAAGATGTAGATTTACTGTATGTCGTTGGTGATCCCCATTCCAATAACTCTACACGCCTTGCGAAAATAGCGTTACATCATGGTGTTGCTCGTTCAATTTTAATTGAATCAGTGGCAGATATTAACGCGAACGATTTAATCGATGTCAAACGTGTAGCCGTAACTGCTGGAGCTAGTACGCCAACGTATTTAACCAAGCAGGTCATCGCCTATTTGGAATCCTATGCTGTTGATGCGCAAAAGCCAAGCTTAGACTGGAGTCAAATGATTTAAACCACCTTGTGTGGTTTTTTTTATTGAGAATAAAAGACCATGCAACACGGTTGTTCGCATGGTCTTTTGTTATAAGATTGAGCTTAGGACATTGATTTCTGCAGTGATTTCTTGATAGCGACTATTGCTTTCTGGCAACTGTGCCACGATGGATTGTAGATGTTGCAAACGACGTTGTAAACTAGCAATCCATAGTGGGTCATCTTGCAGTTGAAAGCCATATTGTACTTCGAGTGGCGATAGCGTTTGCACACCCCAAACAAGATGGAACACATGATAAGTAAACCCATCTTCTACCATGACTTCTTTTTGTATCGTTAGTCCCCTAGCGTTGACCCAAGCACGAAGCTCAGGTAAGTCGGTATTGGATTGTAAGATCAATGCTTTGATCTTTGTAAAGCGGTGTAAATCCGCTTCTAAAATCATTTTGATGGTTTCAAAGCCCATACCAGCAATACAAATTACCTCGACATCACAATCTAGGGCAGCTAAGCCGTTCGATAGGCGTAAGGTAATTCCATCCATGTAACCATATTTTTCAACGGTTTCACGCGCATGATCGAGTGGGCCTTGGTTGACATCGCAAGCATAGACGTGACGCGCTTTGTGCTCCTGCATCAAATAGCAAGGTAACAACGCATGATCCGTTCCAATATCAGCAACAACACAACCGTTAGGAATCAAATCAGCAATGGCCTGTAAACGTTTGGATAATTTCATATTATGATTTATCGACGAAGTCTTTCAAACGTTTGGAACGTGTTGGGTGTTTTAACTTACGTAATGCTTTGGCTTCGATTTGACGAATACGCTCACGTGTTACGTTAAACTCTTTCCCTACTTCTTCTAATGTTCTCGTACGTCCATCATACAAACCAAAACGTAAACGCAATACTTTCTCTTCACGTTCCGTTAGTCCTTGTAGAACGATATTGATTTCATCTTTCAACAATTGGTTGTTTGCATATTCATCTGGAGATAATGCATCTTTATCTTCGATAAAATCTCCTAAGTGAGAATCATCTTCTTCCCCAATTGGAGTTTCTAAGCTGACAGGATCTAGTGCAATCTTTTGAATTTCACGTACTTTTTCTGGAGTGATATTACCTTCCATTTTGTCAGCAATTTCTTGTGCCGTTGGATCACGACCCAAATCTTGTACCAGTTGACGTTGGATACGCGTTAATTTATTGATGGTTTCTACCATATGTACTGGAATACGAATCGTACGTGCTTGATCGGCAATCGCGCGTGTAATCGCTTGACGAATCCACCAAGTAGCATAGGTTGAAAATTTAAATCCTTTGGTATAGTCAAATTTCTCAACTGCCTTTACAAGACCCATATTACCTTCTTGAATCAAATCCAAGAACAACATCCCACGTCCCACGTATTTTTTAGCGATGGATACAACCAAACGTAAGTTGGCAGAGATCAAGATACGTTTTGCTTCTTCATCCCCTTCTTGAATACGACGAGCAATCTCAGGCTCATCTTCAGCAGCCAACAAGTCCACACCACCAATTTCTTTTAAGTACATTTTTACAGGATCGGTGATTTTTGCAGTAGAGTTATTTGCAAACGTTTGTTCCAAGTTTTCAATTTCACTTTTAACTCCGTCGAATTCTTCTTCTTCCTCATCGGAGAAATCCGTTAAATCGTCATCATCCAAAGAATCTTCAATGATGGTTAAATCTTCATCATCAGCAAAGGCAATCCCTTCGGTAATCAGATCTTTGATGAAATCATCGGTTTCATCATCACTCAATTCCAAGTGTTCTAGGGCATCGTATACATCTTTTGATAAGATCTCTTTTCCCGCTTTGCTTGCTTCTAAAAGGTCTTTTTTAATTTCATCGATGTTACGCAACGTTCCTAGGGCCAATAGTTTTGCACTGGCGCTTTGTTTTTTCTCAGTTTTTGCCATGTAATAGTTCCGCTCTTTCTTTTTGTAATGCAACCAATTCTTCATACTGTTCCAGTGTGGTTAACGTATGTTGTTTCAATTGATTGATGCGTCTTGTCAATAATATATGCTTGAGTTTTAAGATACAATCCGCTACGAGTGTAGAGGAATACTCCTTTGGCGCTAATTCCCACGTTTCAATGTTGGTCAATAGCGTCAATACTTGTTCCTGTTCCACAAAATTTGCGAAATCAGCAACGTGTAATATCGCGTTGTAACGGTAGTATTCAACAATGTACATCGCAAGTTGATTGTACGTATCGCCCAACAAGAATCCCAACTGTTCACTAAATTGAGCACATGCTTGATTGCTCAATAACATTTGTGACAATAAGGTGTATTGTGCAATTTCAACCCCATCCAAACTCACACTTTGTTTTTGGGATATAAACGGTGTTGGTTGCACTTGGGCTTGTGTTTCAACGTGTTTGAAATCAAATCCTGTTTGTTGGTTGAGTTTCTGTAAATAGCGTTGTTGTTCGAACGGTTCGCTCAAACGTTCGATATTTTCATACAATTCTTTGGCATATTTTTTCAAATCTGCATAATTTTGTAAATTGTATTTTGTTTTTAAATACTCAAACAAAAAATCCATCCAGGAGATCGTTTTCGCACACAAGTCTTGCAAACCTTGCGCTCCAAACTGCGTTCCATATTCATCTGGATCGAGTTCGGTTGGATTTTGTACAATGGTAAAGCTTAAGCCTTCCGCTTGTGCAATTGCACCAAAGCGGTAAGTTGCAGCTTTACCAGCTTTATCTCCATCATAGAAGAGAACAATATCGGTATGCAATAGCTTTAATTGCTGGATTTGTTTGCGTGTGACACTTGTTCCTAGTGTTGCAACCGCATGTGCAATTCCGCCTTTTGCCATCCCAATCACATCCATCGCCCCTTCGACAACAAACACCTGTTTCAACTGATGTTGTTGTGCTTTGACACGATGAAAGTTAAAGATAATATCGCTTTTTACATATAGCTTGGTCGAGGCGGTGTTAATATATTTCGCACCTTCATGTCCTTCTACAATACGGGCGGTATATCCAATGATTTTCCCAAACCGATCGTGAATGGGAATTGTGATACGATGTTTAAATACATCGTGTAATCCACTACTTCCCTGTAAGCTAAGATTTGCATCCAATAGTGTTTGATCATCGGTTTTTTTAGCTCTTAGAAACGTCGTTAGGACATCACCGCCGGGGTTATAGCCCATAGCGAAGGTTTCCTGTAACGCCTTGCTAATACCACGCTGTTGCAAATACGTTACCACATCGCTTGCTTGGTGTAATTGATAACTCAAGTATTCATTGGCAAGTTCATACGCCTTCAACATATTGCTTGTTGCTTCATCAAGTGGTTTTTGTTGTGGTAAATTCGTTAACTCAACCGTATGACCGGTAAAGCTAGCAACACTAGCCACAGCTTCCACAAAACTAATGTGTTCAAAATTTTTCACGAAGGTAAAGACATTGCCTCCTGCCCCACAAACAAAACATTTATAAATTTGTTTGTCGACGGAAATGCTAAGCGAGGGATCGTGATCATCATGAAATGGACAAACCGCCGCATAGCCCTTTCCTTTTTTTTGAACGGGTATATAGTGCGAAATGACTTCGACAAGATCTGCTTTGGATCGAATGTCTTGAATCAATTGCTCATCTAGTTTCGCCAAATACAGACCCCCTTTCGTATTAGAATTTTAAGTATGCTTTGATAAAGTTCGTTAAGTCGCTAATAGCAACGCGTTCTTGTTCCATGGTATCGCGGTGACGTACCGTAACGCAGTTATCGTTTGCTGTTTCAAAGTCAACCGTAATACAGAATGGTGTACCGATCGCATCTTGGCGACGGTAACGTTTTCCAATGCTACCCGCTTCATCGTATTCACACATAAATTCAGGAGCTAACTGTGCATAGACTGCCATTGCTTGCTCACTTAATTGTTTGCTTAATGGTAAAATACATGCTTTGATTGGCGCTAGGAATGGGTGGAATTTCATTACCAAACGCGTATCGGTTTCACTTAATACTTCTTCCGTATAAGCATCACTCATAAATGTCAACATCAAACGTTCTACCCCAACCGCTGGTTCAATACAGTAAGGTAAGAATTTCGTGTTGGTCGTTTGATCGTGGTATTCTAAGTTTTGTTTTGAGTGTTCTTGGTGCTGACGTAAGTCAAAATCGGTACGGTCGGCAATTCCCCAAAGTTCACCCCATCCAAAACTAAATTTATATTCAATATCACTTGTTCCTTTTGAATAGTGGCTCAACTCATCTTCATCGTGTTCCCGCATTCTTAAATTTTCACGGTTTACACCAAGATTTGTTAACCAATTCATACAGAATTCTTGGTAATAAGCATACCATTTCAAGTCTTCGCCTGGAGCACAGAAGAATTCCAACTCCATTTGTTCGAATTCACGCGTACGGAAGATGAAATTTCCCGGTGTGATTTCGTTACGGAAGCTCTTACCGATTTGACCAATCCCAAATGGTAATTTTTTACGCATCGTACGTTGTACATTTTTAAAGTTTACAAACATCCCTTGTGCTGTTTCTGGACGCAAGTGAATAGCATTCTTCGCATCTTCTAATACACCTTGGTAAGTTTTAAACATTAAGTTAAACTGACGGATATCCGTAAAGTCATGACTTCCACAATTTGGACATGCAATATGATGTTCTTCAATATAAGTTTTCATCGCTTCGTTTGTCCATCCACCTGGATTGACTTCGTTATTTGAGAAATCTTCAATCAACTTATCTGCACGATGACGCGTTTTACATTGTTTACAATCCATCAAAGGATCTGAGAACCCTCCAATGTGACCACTTGCTTCCCATACTTTTGGATTCATCAAAATAGCTGATTGAATCCCAACGTTGTGTGGGTTTTCTTGAATAAATTTTTGCCACCAAGCTTTTTTGATGTTGTCTTTTAATTCAATTCCCAAAGGACCAAAGTCCCAAGTATTGGAAAGACCACCATAAATCTCAGAGCCTTGGTAAACAAACCCGGAAACTTTTGCGTGGGCAACCACTTTTTCAAATTTTTTATCGTTCATAAATATTATGTCCCTTCTTTTACTATAAAAACACATCATATATCATACCATACGATGGTGCTTATTTCAATTCTTCAAGCGTTCCATTTCCAAGAAAAATGCAAAGCTTTTCAACGATATTTGCAAATGATGTTGCAAATAGTGCACGAGTTGTGATAACACATCGAGCGAAAGCGCTTCATCAAAATCAACTTGTTCAAAAGGAACTAGACAAAGGTGTCGCAGTGCAACCAAATCCTCACGCTTTTGTAAGGTTTGAAAACAAGTTCGACAGCCAAAACCTCCAGCCTCTATTTGAAAACTAGCAATTTGATCACTTCTTCCACACTGTACACAAGCATCTAGGTTGGGTGAGACACCATAACAAGCAATGGCATACGCTAGTAATCGAGCAACTGCAAAATAAGCATTTTCCCCTGCTTGAGCCACGCTATAAATGTGTTCCAACATGGCACAACAAAGTGCTGCGTCATCGAATTCACATCGATATACGAGATCTTGTACCGCCTGCAACAACAACTGCAAGGATAAATCCGTATGAATGTGTGGATATTGCGTCATCACTTCCCGTTGGTGCAACGTAAACATCGTTTTTTGCTCTAGGTAGTCAAAACGAAAACGCACCTTGGCATACACCAAGGATGCGACGCTAGATTTACTCGTCATTTTTTGAGAACCACGTACCACAAAGCTAACTTTTCCTAATTCCTCGCTGATTACATGGATCAAGTGATCATGTTCACGGTAAGGTTGCATCCGAAGGATAAAGCCAGTTACGATTTTATTCTTCGTCGTTGTAATCGCCATATCCAAGCGCTTCTAGTTTATTTTGTTTGTTTCGCCAATTTTCTTCTACTTTGACATATAATGTTAAGTCTACTTTCTTGCCGAGTTCTTTTTCCAAATCTTTACGAGCTTCACTTTTAATCTTATTGATCATGGCACCTTGTTTTCCAATGATAATTCCTTTTTGGCTTGCACGTTCTACCACGACAACCGCATTGACAAAATAACGTGTATTTTTTTCAACAAGTTGTTCAATGACAACCGCAACTGAGTGTGGAATTTCCTCTTCGGTAAAATGCAATACTTTTTCACGTACGATTTCACTCATCAAGAAGTCATCTCCATGATCGCTTGTTTGCTCTTCTGGATAATATTGGAACCCCTCAGGTAAATACTTGAGTGTTGTTTCTAGTAGAGCATCGATATTACCAGATTTTAAAGCTGACAATGGGAAGATTTCCGCAAATGGATAACGTGCATTCCATTGGGTAATCACGTCCATCAATTGTTTTTGCGTTAATAAATCCGCTTTGTTCAACAATAAGAATACTGGAGATTGATAATTTTTAAGACGTTCAACTAAAAACTCATCTCCTCCACCAAATTCAACACTTGCATCCACCATGTA
This sequence comes from Erysipelotrichaceae bacterium, assembly GCA_051658525.1. Taxonomy (GTDB): domain Bacteria; phylum Bacillota_I; class Bacilli_A; order Erysipelotrichales; family Erysipelotrichaceae; genus JBOFMT01. The sequence continues at coordinate 15,370 of JBOFMT010000101.1, forward strand.
GTAGATAACTTCAGTATCCTTTAGCGCATCATATGCATTGCGGTTCATTTTACGACCCAATTCATGTTTTGGTTTATGAATTCCCGGTGTATCGGTAAAGATCATTTGGTAGTCTTTGGTAGTACGAATTCCTTGAATGTTGTCCCTTGTCGTTTGTGCTTTGGGCGAAATAATTGCAACCTTTTGCTTTAATATCGCATTGAGTAAGGTTGACTTCCCTGCATTGGGACGGCCAATAATGGCAATAAATCCACTTTTAAAACTCATTTTAAATCATCTCCTGTGAACGACATTGGTAGTAAACTAGCAATGTTCGTTGTTACTTCATCTTTTCCATTGGACAAAACAATAGGTGTATCTTGTTCCAATAATTCATTTAATACTTGGCGACATGCTCCACATGGTGCTGCAATACGCTCACCATCACTTACAATGGCAATCGCTACGATATCTTCTTTGCGATATCCATGCGAGTAGGTTGTAAAGATTGCGGAACGCTCTCCACAATTGGTTAAGCCATAACTTGCATTTTCAACGTTTGCACCAAGAAACATCGTTCCATCTCGTGTTAAGACACAACTACCCACATGGTAGTGTGAATAGGGTGCATACGCATGTTTCATAGCACCAAACGCTTGTTCTAATAGCGCTTCTTTATTAAATTCCATATAGCTTTCCTCCAACTAATAGTAGTCCTACAATCAAGGCCAATAAGGCCGCCATAAAGACAGCAGCAGCCCCTAAATCTTTGATCACCTTAGCTTGCGCAGAATACTGCGGACTCACTAGGTTGACGAGCTGTTCAAGGGCCGAGTTCAACAATTCTATAATAATGACAAAAAAGACCAGGACAAAAATCCACATCCACTCTTGAATGGAGAACTTGATCCATACACCAAAAAGCAACACACAACAGCCAATCAAAAACTGCATCCGAATACTCTTATCGTATTTTAGTCCCGCATACAATCCTTCAAAAGCGTATTGAAATCGCTTAAAGAACTTCTTTATCCGCGATGCCATGTAAGATCTCATCTTGCAGGGGAAACATAATTGCTTCCTCTTCTGCACTCATATGGTCGTAACCGAGTAAATGCAATAATCCATGCGCAAACAAAAAACAAGTTTCACGGTGTAGTGAATGTCCATAGTCCGCAGCTTGACGTACAACGGCTTCAATATTGATGAAAATATCACCAAGTTCTTCTTCTCCATCCATCATCTCGTAAGCATCTTCACTATCTTTTAATGCAAAGCTGATAACATCTGTTGGTTTCGCAATATTGCGATAGGTTTGATTGATTTCAAATATTTGTGCGTCATCCACAAAAATAACACTCAAACAAGCATCGTTGTTTACTTTTAAGTGTGTGCTTGCCTGTGTAGAAATTGCTTCAAACAAACTAGCATAAGCTTCCCAACTTGCTTCTTTGGTATTGTTAACAATATTAATCTCCATACTTCACCTCATTATACATTGATTATAGCATATTCTTCCTTGTTTTTCGCAAAGAATACACGCTTTGTCCAAACCTTTTCAATCAAACAACAAGGAATCCAAACTTTAGCTTGCAGCCCATTGCCCAAACACACAAAATACCGTGTTTTTTTGACGATAACAACAAAGTGCCCCTTTCCAAGTGCTAGGTGTGCAATACATGGCAATGTTATATTTGTTTGGGAACACTCCATACCACACAGGGGTAAACTAAGCTGCTCGGCAATGGTTAATAATTCGGCCATTGAGAGCGGTTTTGTGGCGCTAGTGACTGGTATTTCTTCCAATCCAACCACAATACCATAGCGTTTCGCTAGGTCCAAAATACAAGCAATCCCACAATTCATCCCTTCACCTCCCCTGTTTTGTAGACTAAAAACACACACTCTCCTGCACTTGGTTCGATGGAAATGTTAAAAGATTGTTAATTTTGTATGGTTATTCTAGGTTTTTCTTTTATTTTTTGTTAAAATTATACTGGTTTTATTAGGAGGAAATATATGTTACATATTGCAACAGATACCCTTTCCTGGACAAGCATCCAATGGGATTTGATCATTGGTGGATTTGCTTTGTTCTTATTTGGTATCGAATACATGGGCAATGGTTTAAAAAGTATCGCTGGTGATAAACTGCGTGACTACATCGATAAATACACAACAAAGCCTTGGATGGCGATTATTATCGGTGCTCTTGTTACGGTGTTCATTCAATCATCAAGTGCGACGACTGCCATTACCATTGGTTTGGTTCGTGCAGGTTTAATGCGTTTGGATCAAGCAGTCGGCATTATTATGGGGGCGAATATCGGTACAACGGTAACGGCATTCTTGATTGGACTTAAAGTCGAGAAGTTTGCTTTATACTTTGTCTTTATCGGAGTTCTCTTCGTTATCTTCTCAAAACGTAAGAAAATGACCTATTTGGGTGAAATTATTTTAGGTTTTGGGATCTTATTCTTTGGTTTAAAACTGATGGGAGACGAATTGAAACTCATCGGTAAATTACCTGAATTCAACGATTTCGCAATGCTGATGGCGCAACAGCCGCTCTTGGGAATGCTGGGTGGTACCCTGATGACGGGGCTCGTCCAGAGTTCGAGTGCCGTGATTGGGATCATTCAAAAATTATACGAAAGTGGGGCCATTACCTTGGCCGCTGCCATTCCGTTTGTATTCGGTAGTAACATTGGTACGACCATTACAGCAATCTTTGCCGCTATTGGTGGCTCGCTTGCAGCAAAACGTGCTGCGGGTGTTCATGTTATGTTCAACGTTGGAGGAACGATTATCTTCTTCTTCTTGATTGGACCGATGGTTAGCCTATTAACATGGATGTCAGCACAATATGGAATTGAACCAATGTTGCAAATTGCAATTGCACACATTATCTTTAACGTTTCGATTACAATTTTATTCTATCCATTCATCAAACAATTGGTAAATATCGTAAAACGTATCTTACCTGGTGAAGAAGCAGAACGTATTGAAGTTAAACTTGATCACATGGATGCTACGATTGCTCAACAACTTCCAAGTGGAGCACTTGAAGTAAGTAAGCAAGCAACATGTAAAATGGGAGAATTGAGCATTAGTTCTTTACAAGAAGGAAAACAAATGTTTAATACCCAAGCAAGTAAATACTTGCATTCAGCAAAACAATTCGAAGATATTATCAATTCATTGGATGGAAAAATTACCAGCTATTTAATGAAGATCGCCCAAGAAAACTTAGGAGATCACGATACCGAACAATTGATTGAAAACTTACAAATTATCAAAAACATTGAACGTATTGGAGATTTAAACATTAACTTGGTTAACTTATTCGATATGGTTTATGATGAAAAAGGAAACTTCTCAAAAGAAGCAATGCAAGACATCAACGAAATGTATGACCTTGTTATTGAAATGGTTACCCTAGCTATGGAATTCTATGATACAAGAACACCTAGCTTACCTGCGGTGATTCAAGATAAAGAAAACTACTTGGATCTATTGGAAGAAAAAGCAAGAAAACGCCACTTCCACCGTATGACAACAAACGATTGTGCTATGGGAATTGCGGGAAGTGTCTATGTTGACATCCTTGCAAACTTAGAGCGTATCGGTGATCACTGTTGTAACATTGTTAAATTAGGTGAACATAACATCTAATCCACAAAACACCCTTCGGGGTGTTTTTTTTCGCTTGTTAGCCCCGCTGTTTACTCCTTCGATTGACCACTGCGTGTAACAAGCTATTTTATCACTCACTAGCTGCAAGCCTTCACCATCCTTGTTGCTCCTATCCATACTATATTCAAGAAGCAACCAAAGCTAAGAAAAAAACAACCCGAGGGTTGTCTTATCCAAATTCGTAATGTTGACCTTTGTTTAGGTAAATAACTTGTTCGCAAATGTTTAACGTATGATCTCCACTGCGTTCCATATTACGTAATACTTTTGTCACATACAATGCCTTTGCAAATGGTACATCGTGTTGGTCGTTCATACGTCCAATCAAATCACTCACCATTTTATCGATGACACGGTCGGTTTTTCCGATTTCAAACGCTTTGTCAGCATCACGGTGTTCGTAAGCTACAAATGTTTCTGCAATCATCACTTTAAAGTGTTTGCTCATTTGAATAAAGCTTTCATTTACAAGGGCATCATCCAGGAAAGTTTTATCTGTTTTAATTAAAATCGAAGCAATATTCTTTGCGTAATCTCCGATACGTTCTAGTTCTGTTGCAATTTTAAAGCTTGCAACAATACGACGAAGATCACCAGCAACTGGTTGCATCAAAGCAATCGCATATGTTGCTTGATCGTTGATTTCGATTTCCAAATTATTTACATATGCATCATCTTCAATAATTGATAGGGCGATTTCCGCATCAAATGTTTCAAACAATCCTTCTACTTTTTCGTGCATCGCAAAGATTTTGCGGTACATTTTCATTAACGTATAATCCAAACTGTCGAGTGTTACATCTAACTTTGTCATAAGGTTCTCCTATCCGAAACGTCCGGTAATATAGTCTTCTGTACGCTTATCCGTTGGGTTTGAGAACATTTGTGTTGTTTTCTCAAATTCCACAACTTCTCCCAACAAGAAGAATGCAGTTTCATCTGAAATACGAGATGCTTGTTGCATCGAGTGGGTAACAATTAAAATTGTAAATTTTTCTTTCAATTCATCAATTAATTCTTCAATTTTAGCAGTAGCAATTGGATCAAGAGCACTTGTAGGCTCATCCATAAGAATAACTTCTGGTTTCATCGCAATCGCACGTGCAATACACAAACGTTGTTGTTGTCCACCAGATAATCCCAATGCACTTTTATGAAGACGATCTTTTACTTCATCCCAAAGGGCTGCTCCACGAAGTGATTCTTCTACGATAGCATCCAATACTTTTTTGTCTTTGATCCCTTGGCATTTAACTCCATATACTACATTTTCATAAATACTCATTGGAAATGGATTTGGTTTTTGGAATACCATTCCAACCTTTTTACGCAAATCGATTACATCATAATTGGCTTCCAAAATATTTTGTTCATCCAATACGATTTCACCAGTCATTTTTACCGTATCGATTAAATCATTCATACGGTTTAAGCTACGTAGGAATGTTGATTTCCCACATCCACTTGGTCCAATCAATGCTGTTACTTTGTTCTTTTTAAATTCTAAATTGATATTTTTCAGTGCTTGGAAGTCACCATAGTATAAGTTGAAATCTTTTACTGTAAATACTGTTTCCATATTAACCTACTTTCTTTTGCAATTGTGCTGCAATGAATTTGGTCAGCAAGTTGAGACCAATGATAACAAGAATCAAAACAAGTGCGGTAGCATAAGCTTGATTCAAAGCTTCCTGCCCTACCCCTTCACTTACTAAGTAGTATAAGTGTGTGGTAAGTGTACGAGAACTTGACATAATGCTCTTAGGTATTTTATACACCATACCAGCTGTTAAAATCAAGGGTGCAGATTCACTAATAATACGACTCATCCCTAAAATTACCGAAGTAATAATCCCAGAAATAGAATATGGTAGGATAACTTTAAAGATGGTTTGTACTTTGCTAGCACCAAGTGCTAATGATCCTTCTTTCATTTCTTTCGGTACAGTTTTTAAAGTTTCTTCAACCGTACGAATGATAACGGGTAAGATCATAATGGATAAGGTTAATGCCCCAGAAAGAATTGAGTATCCAAATCCAATCATCGTAACAAACAAGCTAAATCCAAATAATCCATAAACGATACTTGGAATACTAACAAGTGCATCGATTGCAAAACGAACAGCATTGGTAAATGGTGTATCCTTTGCATATTCATTTAGGTATAAACTAGTAAACAAGGCTACTGGTGTTGAAATCACCAATGTTAAGACAACCGTATATACCGTTCCTAAAATCATTGGGAAAATCCCACCTTGCGTATACGTATTGCTTAAGAAATTCCAATCGATGAAGGAAATCCCCTTTACAACAACAAATCCAATAATAAATACCAAGACCGCGATGGTAAAGAAAGCGGAAGCTAAGATCAAGGCATAGACAATGCGATCTTTTAATTTTTGTGACATTGGTTATACCACCTTTCTCTTATTAATACGAAGAATGGCTAAGTTTAGTAAACTTACGAAAATAAAGAGGACAACACCAGTTGCAAACAAAGCATTTTGGTGTAAGCCTGCAGCGTAATCCAATTCGAGTACAATGTTTCCAGTTAAGGTACGTACTCCATTTAAAAACGCTTCGCTAATTGGATTTAACACTGGCATTCTTGTCGCATTACCCGCAACAAGAATAACGGCCATCGTTTCCCCTAACGCACGCCCCAACCCCAATAAGAAGCTGGTGATAATTCCACTTTTTGCACTTGGAATAATCGCTTTGAAAATCGTCTGGATTTTAGTAGCACCTAATGCTAGTGATCCTTCTTTGATTTCCTTCGGTACTTGTTTCATACTTTGTGCCGATAATACTACAACGGTTGGAATGATCATAATCGTTAAGATCATCGATGCTGTTAATAACGTAGAACCAGAACGTAAGTCAAAGATTTTTTGAACCCAAGGTACGACTACGACAAGTCCGATAAATCCATAGACAATACTTGGAATCGCAGCTAGAATATCAACAAATGTCAAAACGATAGCTCCTACTTTTTTTGGTGCGATTTCCGCAATAAATACAGCTGTTAACAATCCAATCGGAATCCCAAACAACACAGCTGTTAGTGTTGATAAAATACTAGCTACCACAAATGGTAGGATACCGAAAATATTATTGGAAGGGTTCCATGTTTGTCCAAATAAGAAATCAAAGAAATTAACCTCTTTAAACAATGGTAACGCTCTTACAAATGTGAAAAATATAATGGAAAACAATGCGATAATTGAAATACTCGTAAATGCAATTGTTAAGATTTTAAACAATTGATCTCCACGGTTTTTTTGAGCAGAAGTTTTCATAATCTACCTCCCTAATCTAGATATATTATAGTGTTTTCGTATGAACCAACGGTTAATACAGTGTTAATTTATTGTTAACAAAATTTAGAAATATGAATTTTTAATGGGTAATGCTACCATGCTAGTTAGTTAATATTCACACAAATTGCATTTTTTAGAATCTATTCTATAATCAAAGTAGAACAGGAGGACTTTATGGACACTTTACTTAAAAAATTATTATATGCAGGTGTAGGAAGCGTTGCTTATGGTTATGAACTTGGAAGAGACCTTATTGATGAAATGGTAAAAAAAGGTGAATTAACCTTACAACAAGGTCAAAACTTAAACGATGAATTACAACAAACGTTAAGTAAAATCAATCTTGACCTAAGTGGAGAAATGAACCGACGCATCGATGCCTTGGAAGCACGTATTGCTAAACTAGAACAAGCTGACAAAGAGTAGAAAGGAAGGGGTTATGGGACAACAAGTCAAACGCGTACAGGAAATTACTACAATCCTAAGAAAGTACCACGTGATAGCAGAATTCAAGCAGTTAAAGCACCCACAAAATATACGTGATGCACTTGAAGCACTTGGTCCGACCTTTATAAAAATTGGTCAACTCCTATCAACGCGCGTTGACTTGCTCGACAAACAACTCATATCCGTATTACAAACATTACAAGATCATACGCAACCTTTGCCTCTAGTGGAACTAGATTCGCAGTTTAAGCTAGCCTATGGGGAAGCTTGGAAATCCAAGTTTTTATGGATTGATCCCATTCCAATTGGAAGTGCAAGCTTGGCTCAAGTTCATAAAGCACAAACCAGCGAAGGTGTGATTGTTGCTTTAAAAATCTTACGTCCAAATACCAAAGAAACAGTTGCACAAGATTTAGCTATTCTAAAGCGGTTGGCAGGACTCACTCAAATTCCTTTACAAGGGCGCATCATCTCCTTAAAAAAAGTGGTTCAGGAACTAGAACTCGACTTTGCTCATGAACTTGACTTTATTCAAGAAACGCGATGGATGGAACAATTTGCATCCAATGCCAACACACTGGCATATGTTAAGGTACCAAAAACCATACCATATTTATGTTGCAGTGAAATTATTGCGATGGAGTATATCGATGGCATTAAGATTAGTGCATATCATACACTAGAAGAGTCTGGTTATCAAATGGATGAAATTCTACATAAACTAGTCAATCACATGTGCAAACAAATCTTTGAAGATGGCCTTTTCCATGCAGATCCACACCCTGGCAATCTCTGCATTATCGAGAAAAAGCTATGTTATTTTGATTTTGGTTCGATGGGTGAATTAACCCATACGATGCAAACACAATTACTAAACTTATTACTCGCCTTTGCTCGCAGTGATGCTAGAGGTGTTACAAAATGCTTGTTGCAATTAACACAGCATTCCAAATCGATCGATACCTATGAATTAACTATGCAGGTAGAACACCTACTTGATGTTTATGGCAAGCAAGGATTGGGAGACCTTGTGTTACAAACACTCATCTTTGATGTATTACAACTTTGTAATCACTTCGCATTAGTGTTACCGAGTGCGCTGGTCTTGCTTAGTAAAGCATTAATGACCCTAGAAAGTGTCTTAACTGCAGCACAACCACAAACTTCACTATTAGAATGGATTAGTCCTTATGTGAAAGCGCGGGTCTTAGAGCACACAAAAGCAGGATTCTCACTCGATACACAACTTCCCTATTGGTTGGGACTTAAAACACAGCTAGAAGCGATGCCAAAACAAATATCCCACATCTTAGATGATTTGGAACATGGTCAAACAACCATTCGTATCGCTCCTATCTTAGCAAAAGAACAAACACGCGATCTAAATAAAATGGTCAATCGTTTGGTTTTTGCGCTCGTTTTAGCAGCTATGCTCATTGCAAGCTCATTGATGGTCTTAGCACAGCAAGGACCAAAGGTGTATGGTGTCGCCTGGCTTGGGGTTATCGGTTTTATCTTAGCTGGAATTTTTACCCTATGGTTGCTCATCTCCATTATCCGCTCTCATCATTTATAAAAAAAAATCCGTAACGAATTACGGATTTTTTAAACCTTATTCAACTGTGATGAATTTTTTGTCAGCAACGATTGCTTGTCCTTCTTCACTTAAGATCCATGCAACAAATGCATCAGCAGCAGCATTGTCAGCACCTTCTTTAGTTACTACGATGAATGGACGAGAGATTGGGTAAGTTCCAATTTTTGCATTGTCTTCAGTAGCATCAACACCATCGATTTGTACAGCTTTTACAGCAGAATCCATAGATCCCATAGAGATGAATCCAATTGCATTTTCATTACCAGCAACAGATTGAACAACTCCACCAGTTGATTTTTGGATTTCAGCATTAGCGATCAATTCATTACTTTCGTAAGCTACGATTTCTTCGAATGCTCCACGAGTTCCTGAACCTTCCTCACGGCTAACTACAGCGATTTCTTTATCTTCTCCACCAACTTCGTTCCAGTTTGTGATTTCCCCT
>JBOFMT010000102.1:0-53210 GCA_051658525.1 Erysipelotrichaceae bacterium
CTCTTTAAAATAGCGTTCAGCTTTTTTTGTTTCAAAGCATTTTTTCTTTCCAAAAATTTGTATGTTCATTGTGGGTTCCTTTCTAAAAGATAAAAGAAGCAATTGCTTGCTTCTTTTATTACACTTGCACATCGTCGGACTCCATAAAGTTTTGGACCCATGTGATGGCTTCTTGTTCACTCATTGTTCCATCTAAGCTTTCAACTTGTGCTTGACGAGTATGCATATTGAGAATGTGCAACGTCCAAACACCCTGATTAAATTCCAAAATGATTTCATATGAATCTACATGATATTTCAAGTAAGTTTCCATGAGTGCTCCTTTGTTTGTCTAATAATATTATATCGAATAAACTAGAAAATAGAATCAAAGCATTCATTTTTAAATATAAAGCAAGGGCTTAGTTGAAATTTTTGTGCAAACTGCAACATAATGGAGGGTTACTTTTTTCGTTTTAATCGGTTTTCTCCCATATTGTTCGTCATCCTAGCAGTATAAGATACTCATTTTTTTCTACAGTATGATAAACACATGGACTGTGGTTAGTCTTGTATGAGGTATTTTTCAATGATAGAAACAATATCGTCAAGGTGTTCTGGATGTTCAATGATATCAATTCGATTGATATCAAGAAATAGGATTGCAGAGTCTTGGTAACTGTGAATCCAGTTGGCATAACGGGATTGTAGGTTGGCCCAATATTGAATATTTACCGCTTTTTCCATTTCACGACCACGTTGTTGAATGCGCGATACAATTGTATCCAAATCACCATCCAAATAGATCATTAACGATGGTTTGCGCAAATGGGCAACCATTTCATGGAATAAGTCTCGATAGGTTTGATAATCGCGCTCGCTCATCAATTGATTTTCATATAAATTCTTCGCAAAGATTTCCACATCTTCATAGATGCTACGATCTTGAATATTGTCTTGCCCATTGGCGTTGATTTGTACTTGTTGGTGAAAGCGTTGAGCCAAAAAGTACAGTTGCAAATGGAATCCCCATTTTGCTTGATCTTGGTAGAAATCTTCTAAATAAGGATTTCCATCTACTTTTTCATAGTGAACTTCAAAGTTAAGACGTTCTCCTAATAGGCGAGCTAACGTTGACTTGCCAGCTCCTACGTTTCCAGCAATCGTAATGAAAGTATGTCCTTGTGGCAAGGGCATTGGGTTAACAAGTTGGTACATCGATTTTCCTCTTCTCTAATACAGCAATTGCTGCATCTATTTTTTCTAATATATACGTACGATCTTCCTTCGAAGATACCACATCCAATTTTGTAGTATCAATATCAACGATGAGTGGAATGGTACCACTAAAGTGATGTTTGATAGAGTTTGGGTGGAAGTAGTACTGATACTCTTGATCGAGTGCAGCAATATAATCACGATCCATTTCCGCTTCAAAATGACGGGAACGCTTTGCGATGCGGTTCATAACTTCATCGACATCAGCATGAAGATAGACGATGATATCTGCTTTTGGTAAATCATTCGCTAAAGTAAGGTAAACTTGTTTATAGCGGTGTAATTGTTGATGGTTTAATGTTAAACCGGCAAAAATTAGGTTTTTAATAATATGATAATCACTAACAGCACTCTCACCCTTTGAAAGAATCTGTGTTTGTAAGTCTTCTAGTTGCTTGATACGGTTAAAGAGAAAAAAGGCTTCTGTTTGTAGTGCATAAGCATCACGATCTTCATAAAACTTTTCCAAATAGGGATTTTCATCCACAATTTCTTTGATGATGTGGCTCTGGTATCGTTCTGCAATGAGTTGTGCGAGTGTTGTTTTTCCAACACCGATTACACCTTCAATTGCAATAAAGTAGTTTTGTTGGTTCATTGTGGCTCTCCTTAAAAAATCTATATATCATAGTACCAAAAAAAAGGAGCTTCGTATACCTCAAATCTCACAAAAAAGATAAAATTCATACCATCGAATTTTACAATAATCGATACTTTACGGCAAAAAAACGATTGAAAAATGTGGCGGAAAGGTGGAAATTGTTAAAAAGTGCAAACATCTTGTTAAAAAGTTGATGTAAGCGCTTATATTTTAGTTGCAGTGCTCTTTTTACAGGTCTATAATGAAGTTAGATAAAGTAACGGAGGAAACTTATGAAAAAACTATTATCTTTATTAGCAGTTGCAATGCTTGCAACAGCATGTAGTGGTGGGGGCGACACTACGGACGAAGTCGTAGTAGGAGCAACAATCTACAAGTTCGATGATAACTTCATGTCAGTTGTACGTCAAAATATGACCAACTATGCATCTGAAATCGGAGTGACATTAAATCTTGTCGATTCACAAAATGATCAACAAAAACAAGGGGAACAAGTAGATACAATGATCGCCGATGGTGTTTCTGTACTTGCTATCAACTTAGTTGACCCAGCTGCAGCACCAACGATCATTCAAAAAGCAAAAGATGCTGATTTGAGTGTTGTGTTCTACAACAAAGAACCAGATGCTTCAGCAATCAATTCTTATGACAAAGCGTATTATGTGGGGACAAATTCAGCTGAGTCAGGAACAATCCAAGGGGAACTTATCACCAAAGGTTGGAATGAAAACATGGAAGCATGGGACAAAAATGGCGATGGAAAAATCCAATACGTATTGTTGAAAGGTGAAATTGGTCACCCGGATGCAGAAGCTCGTACAACCGAAGCTCAAAAAGCATTGGCTGCTATCGGTGCGGAAGAATTGGCTCTTGAGTCAGCAACGTGGGATGGAACTAAAGCAAATGAAATTATGACAACTTGGTTGTCTGCATTTGACAACATTGAAATGGTTGTTGCAAACAACGATGGTATGGCATTAGGAGCTATCAATGCATTGAAAGCAGACGGATACTTCTCTGATGATAAATATATGCCAGTATTTGGTGTAGATGCGATCGCGGAAGCACTAGATGCAATCGAAGCGGGAACAATGTATGGTACGGTATTGAACGATGCGGTAAACCAAGCGAAAGCTACATTGGATTTAGCGAAAAACTTAGCAGAAGGTAAAGGTGCTACTGAAGGTACTTCTTGGACACTTGACTCTGTAAAAGCGGTTCGTGTTCCTTATGTTGGTGTTGACGGATCAAACTATACTGAATTTAGATAACAATCAAACATTGAGGACACAGGACTGTGTCCTCAATGCATTAAAGTAAGAATGGAGAATGCTCATGGATCAAAAATATATATTAGAAATGGTAAATATTTCGAAACAATTTCCGGGTGTAAAAGCATTGGATTATGTATCTCTGCGCATTAAACCGGGGACTGTGCATGCTCTTATGGGGGAAAATGGAGCTGGAAAATCTACCTTAATGAAATGTTTGTTAGGTATCTACCACGCGGATGAAGGTGAAGTTTTCTTTGATGGTAAGGAAGTGAAGTTTACTTCCCCGAAAAATGCCCTAGATAATGGGTTGTCTATGGTCCATCAAGAACTTAATCAAGTCATTCAACGTGATGTGATGGAGAACATTTGGTTGGGACGCTTTCCTGTAAAAGGTGTTTTTGTTGACCGTAAGAAAATGTATGAAGATACAAAGAAGGTCCTAGATGACTTAAACATTGATGTCGACCCAAGAGTAAGAATGAACACCTTATCGGTATCAGAAAGACAAATGGTTGAAATTGCCAAGGCTGTTTCATATAATTCAAAATTAATTGTAATGGATGAACCTACGAGTTCACTGACGGAAAAAGAAGTGGATCACTTATTTACGATTATTCGCTTACTACGTAAACAAGGTGTTTCCATTATTTATATTTCTCATAAAATGGAAGAAATTAAAGTCATCAGTGATGAGGTTACCATTATGCGAGATGGAAAATGGGTTGCAACACGTAATTCAGCGGATGTAACAACCGATGAAATCATCAACCTAATGGTTGGGCGTGACTTAACAGCGCGCTTTCCTGAAAAAACAAATGTTCCGAAAGAAGTAATCTTCCGTACCGAACATTTGACTGGATTATATGAACCAACAATCAAAGACATTAGTCTAGAGTTACGAAAAGGGGAAATTTTAGGAGTTGCAGGACTTGTAGGTTCAAGAAGAACCGAACTTGTAGAAACAATTTTTGGCTATCGAAAATTAGCAAGTGGAAAAATGTTCTTACATGACAAAGAAATCTTTAATAATACCACGCGTAATGCGATGGATAACGGTTTTGCTTTGGTTACGGAAGAACGGCGTGCAACAGGTTTATTTGCGATGTTGCCCGTAAGTTTCAACTCACTTATTGCTAACTATACCAAGTATCAAAATGGAATAGGATTAATCGATGATAAAAAAGGAAGCAATGATACCAAATGGGTCATTGATTCGATGTCGGTTAAAACGCCGAGTGAAAAAACCAATATTGGTTCCTTATCAGGAGGTAACCAGCAAAAGGTAATCTTAGGTCGTTGGTTATTACGCGAACCTGATGTCTTACTGTTGGATGAGCCAACACGCGGGATTGATGTTGGTGCAAAGTTTGAAATTTATCAACTGATGATTAACCTTGCGGAAAATGATAAGGGAATCATTATGGTTTCGAGTGAAATGCCAGAGTTGCTTGGTATTTGTGATCGCATTGCGGTTATGAGTAATGGGCGTTTGGCAGGGGTAGTAGAAACAAAAAATACAACGCAAGAAGAGATTTTACGTCTCTCAGCATTGTACTTATAGGAGGGAAGACTATGGGAGCTATCTTAGGTAACTTGAGTCAAAAACAAGTCAAAGACTTTATTTTGGATCATGCTTTACACTTTATCTTAATTGCGATGGTAATTGGGATTATTATCATCAATCCTCGATTTTTAAATATCACAAATTTACGTAATATCTTAACGCAATCATCATTCCGTGTCATTATTGCACTTGGTTTGGGTGGATTGCTGATTACACAAGGAAATGACTTATCGGCAGGGCGACAAGTTGGTCTGGCTGCTGTTATCTCTGCATCCTTACTACAAGCTGTAACCTATACAAGTCGGATGTATCCAACCTTACAAGAGTTACCATTGTGGTTACCGATAATCATCGTTATGATTGTTGGTGGATTTATTGGGCTATTGAATGGAGTTGTTGTAGCTGTCTTTAAGGTAACACCGTTTATCGCAACCTTGGGGATGCAACTGATTATCTACGGTGTTTCATCGATGTATGTCGATCGTCCACCACTAGGTGCACAACCGATTGGGGGATTGGATACGAAATTCCTGCAATTTGGTACCGGTTCTATTGGGACAGGGGATTTTAGGATACCATATGCGATTATTTATGCGATTATTGCGATTATCATCATTAGTATTATTTGGAATAAAACCAAACTTGGAAAAAATATGTATGCGATTGGTGGAAATCCAGAAGCTGCAGCTGTTTCAGGGGTAAATATTGTACGTAATACGATTGCGATGTATGTGATTGCTGGGATGTTATTTGCATTTGCAGGTACCATCGTAGCAGCGCAAACAGGTTCTGCAACCAATAATACAGGTACAGGGTACGAACTCGATGCCATTGCAGCCTGCGTTGTTGGTGGAGTATCGTTCTCTGGAGGGATTGGTACCGTTCGTGGAGTCGTTGTTGGGGTATTGTTATTCCAATTGATTTCTTATGGTTTGGTTTTCATTAAAGTCAATCCATATATCCAAATGGTTGTTAAAGGTCTTATTATCATTGTAGCCGTAGCAATCGATGGTAGAAAATATTTGAAGAAAAAATAAGCATAAAAATAAACCAGCTTGTCTGGTTTATTTTGCTATCTAGAAGAGGTTCCTTATGAATATGAAAATTAAGCAGTTTAAAGCTTTGGGCTTTATGATGATGAGTAAGAGTTTTCTTACCACTTTGTTTATCACAACCATGACAATCTTGTTGAAAAACTTAGCACAAATTGATATGAGTGGATTTATTACACCAGAGCTGTTGGATGCACAAAAGGTAACGCTATTTGATGAGCTATTGTCAGCCTTACAAAATGGAGTTAACAATAACGTATTAGCAGGAATCTTAGGAACCAATGCACAAAACATAGGAGACTTACTTTCCTTAGCCTTGTTCGCAGCATTTTTCTTTATTGTAATTTATAGTGTGTTTGAGGTAGGACGAGATCGTTATCTACTTGAAGTGCGAAAAGATATTTTACATTCCAATTTGGTTTTCTTTGGTTATAACAAAGCGTATTATCGAAAAATCGTCTATGCGCAATTATTGCGCTATGGAAAAATACTTTTAGCTACGTTGTGTTTTATCGTTCCTGGTATTTTCTATTACTATAAATATCGCTACTTAAACTACGTAATTTGTGATGATTCTGAAGCAAGTATTCATGATTGGTTTGAACGTAATAATGCATTAACAGATGGTCGGATTTGGCATTTATTCCTAATTGATCTGTCATTTATCGGTTGGAGACTGATCAACTTGTTTACTTGGGGATTATTTAAGTTTTTCCTAGAACCGTACTATGTTTGTACGATGGTTGAAGTGTATTGTGCTAGTAAAGAGGCATATGATAAATACCATGCGAAAGAAGTAGTCCGAGAAAAACGCCAACGAAGAAGAGCAAAAACACAACCGGTTACAACATAAGAAGAAACGATTTTAAAGGATGCAATTCGCGATTTCTTTGTTTTGTGCAACGATGACAAAAATGGCAATCCGCTTGTGAAAGCGTTGCCATTTTTTTGAGTGGTATGCTAATATGAAAAGATAGCGAGGAGGTAATCCGTATGATTAAGGTGACAAACTTATCGAAAGAGTTTAAAACAAATAAAAAATATCCTGGATTTAAAGGTGCCATCAAGTCTTTTTTTTCAAGAGAATATACAGTTAACAGAGCCGTTGATGCGATTAGTTTTACGATTGAGGAAGGGGAAATGGTTGGCTATATCGGCGCAAATGGTGCTGGGAAATCAACTACGATTAAAATGATGACAGGGATCCTTACACCGAGTGGTGGTAGTGTTGAAGTCAATGGAATCAAACCTTATGAAAATCGGGAACTACATGCAAAAGATATTGGTGTTGTATTTGGTCAAAGAACACAGCTATGGTGGGATTTGCCACTTTCGGAATCATTTGCTTTATTGCGAGATATTTATGGTGTCTCACAAGCGGATTATGAAAGCCGTATGAAGTTCTTACAAGAGGTATTAGATCTAGAACCATTTATGTTGTCGAGTGTGCGGACCCTATCCCTAGGACAACGAATGCGTGCAGATATTGCTGCAGCGCTGTTACACAATCCGAAAATATTGTATTTGGATGAGCCAACGATTGGACTCGATGTTATGGTAAAAGAAAATGTGCGCAAAGCAATCAAGGAAATCAATCGCGTTTATGGTACTACGGTCATCTTAACAACGCATGATCTCAATGACATCGAAGAATTATGTTCAAGGATTATAATTATTGATCAAGGTGTGATTCTTTATGATGGAAGTTTGGATGCCATCAAACAACAATATGGATATATGACTCGAATTGAAATCCAAACCAAACGTGAGGTTTTGGTAGAGGCATTACCATTTGTTCCATTGTTTGATTTGGGACAAGATGATTATCGTGTAGAACAGCAGGGGACGAATCTTGCTGTGACCTTTAACCGACATAAACTAGGTGTTTCAGATATTCTTTTTCATTTGATGAAAGATTATCGAGTATTAGATTTTAAAGTAAGCGAAACAAGTATTGAAGATATCATCAAAAAAATATATCGTAAGGAGGTTATTCATGACGCTCTTACGTGATATTAAAATTTATAAGCGATTTGCTTTGTTAGAATTTCAACGAGTACTAAGCTATCGAGCCAATGTTTTAATGTTTATATTTGGTGATGTGTTAATCTTATTGGCGACCTATTATTTATGGAATGCAGTGTATGCAAATGCAGCAAATCCTGTCTTACAAGGATTTCATTTACACGAAATGATGGTTTACCTTATATTAAGCTTTATCGTAGGTAATTTAGTAGAAGCTGATGTGAGTTGGATGATTGCAAGCGAAGTAAAAGATGGTAGTATTGCAATCAATTTAATTCGTCCGATTTCTTATCTCAAACGCATCTTTGCGCAATGTATGGGTGGGGTTTTCTATAATCTTATCGTAATCTTTAGCTTAGGTTTTTTTGGTATTATCTTGTATGTTCTAACACACAACATTGAACTACAATGGTGGAATGTAGCTTTGTTTTTTATTTCTACGAGTCTTGGAATTTTGATTAGTTTCTTTACGAGTTTTTGTTTTGGAATGAGTGCGTTTAAATTGACCAACATTTGGGGTGTATCACAAGTTATGAACGCGGTTGTACAGTTGCTTTCAGGGGCTTTGATCCCATTGGTGTTTTTCCCTGAGTGGGCACAAACCCTTGTGATGTTCTTTCCTTTTTCCAGTATTATATACACGCCTGTAATGATTTTTCTTGGAAAATTAGAAGGGCTTGCCCTAGTGCAAGCATTAGGTTTACAAATCGTATGGGTGATTTCATTGCTTATGCTTTCCATATGGATTTGGAAAAAAATGGTCCAAAGGTTGGTTATTTTAGGAGGCTAACATGATACGGTATATTAGATTATATAGTAAATTTTTAAAACAATATCTAAAATCATTGATGGAGTATCGGTTGGACTTTATGTTTGGGATGTTTGGTTTTATCCTAATTCAGGGATTGGGAGTCGTGTTCTTACAACTCGTATTCCAACAAATTCCCTCGCTTGAAGGTTGGAACTTTTATGAAGTGCTCTTTTTATATGGATTAGCACAAATTCCAAGAGGTATCGATCATGTATTTACGGATTATCTATGGATTTTTGCGCAACAAACCATTGTAAAAGGGGATTTTGATCGAATGCTCCTACGCCCCTTAAATCCTTTGTTCCAGGTAATTGCGATGCGGTTTCAACCTGAGGGATTTGGAGAAATCATTGTTGGTGGTTTGTTGATTTTTACTGCGATACAGCGACTTGATCTGATTATCAACATACAATTTATCCTAACATTTACTATCATCATTTTGTTTGCAACACTCATCTATACGGCGATAAAATTAGCTGCAGCCTCACTTGCTTTTTGGTTTAAATTTTCTCAGTCCTATCTATATATGGTGTATCAAATTTCTAACTTTGTGAAATACCCGTTAGACATTTTTCCAAGTGCGATGCGATTTGTGTTAACGTTTCTAATACCCTTCGCATTTACGGGATACTTTCCGGGAGCCTACCTTTTGGGGAAAGGGAATGTTATGTATGGGGTAGTGTTAGTTGTAGTCATGGGGGTTATTAGTATTCTACTTGCCTATGCATTTTGGAAACATGGAATCACACGTTACGAAAGTGCGGGAAACTAAGAAAAAACGTTGAAAGTTTACTGGAAATCTTGAAAGAGCTACCAAGAAGTGATAGGATGAAGATAGTAGTTATGAGTGGAATACAGTCTGTTGTACTTGTTGTGTAGACAGTAAAGGAGTCGATATGAATATTAGCAATCGCATTGCAGTAACACAATCAGATCAAAGCATCGAGCGAATTCGAGTAAAAGCAAGCCAGTTACCAGAATCCTACCAAACAATTTGGTTTGATATTAGTAATCATATGATGCAGTTTGGGGATCGCTCCGGTGGGGAAATGATTGTGAAATTGGAACAAGCTATGGATATCCTGGAAGCAATGGCACAGGATGAATTGGATATTGAACAAGCGATTGGTGATGATATTATCGGGTTTTGCCATCATATCTTATGCATGGAAGAAGGCGATAAAGTCCATACCCCATGGTACACGGAAGTTCAAAAGCAGGTACGAAATCTCTTTGATAAAAAAACAGGGAAGCGCTCATCAGTTAAATGATGAATGCTTCCCTGTTTTTGTAATATCGAATTGTTGACGCGTTCGCGGGCTAGGCGGATGCAATCGTCTTTTTCTTGTGGCGCATAAAAAACCACAAAATGAGATAAAGAAAACCAAAGCAAATAAATAACAATAGACCAATATGATATTTCTGTACTTTTTCCATCATGATACCCTCTCAAATACTACTTCTAGTATACCAAAGATTGTAACCCCTAACAAAGAAGATTTTCAAAAAAAATAAAAAAACAAAAATTAATGTGATTTTATGGGTAAAATAATTGTATTTATTTTTATTTTTGATAGAGTGTAGAAGTCGTAAGATATTTTGAGTTCTCCAAAAGGTAATATAGGAGAAGAAGCACAAACAGCATAGAAATAATTAAGGGGGAATATTATGTTTTATATCCAAAAATTTAAGACCAATACCGAAGAATTAGATCGATTGTTAACGCAAGCGGGAATACCTGGGTATTTGGAGACATGTCGTGAGAATGAGCCTTTGCACATGTCGTATTTGACCAAAGTACTGCATCAAGTGAAAGATGATCGAATTTACGAGTTAGCCTATTTTACAATCGGACAAATTTTATTGAGTAGAAATCATTATGCACAAGCAAATAGTGTGTTCCAAGAGTGTTTAGAATTAAAAGCATATAAGGAACCAAATAAACGAATACTTATCTATTTTTTCTTGCTAGCAAATGCCATGAAACAGGAAAATTACTATTTTGTTGATTTCTATATGTATCAAATCAACCGATATCGAAAATTATGTACAAACGAGGATATGAGTGAATTGATGATGGACTATCTAACCTTTGAGGCAATGAATGTATCCCGATCTGAGTTGGATTTAGAGTCGTTCAAAGCAATGAGTAAGCGACTGTTGAATATGGGTGAAATGGATGATGATGAAAAAATGTGCGCACAAGAAATCAGTATTTACTTGCATTATCATCTTGGTATTCGATATGAGTTAGCAAAGGAATACGATGATGCCTTGCAAGCTTTTGCACAATCACGACTACATGCGATGGATTTAAAAAAGATTCACTTTATCGCAAATTGTAACTTATGTATGAGTCGCGTCTATGAACAACTAAAAAATAAAAAAATGTCACTAGATTTATATAAACGCTACCATTATTTTAAACAAATGGAAATGCAAACAACATTTTACGATGTAAGTGAAATCATAATGAATGAGCGAGGGATACCGACACTCGCTTCGAGTATTTTAGAGGTTCGCCGCGACTCCGCACATTTAGATAACATGGTACATTTTGACTATTTAACAGGTGTTCCAAATTATGTTTACTTCAATATTGAATTAGAAAAAATGATTGCTTTGGAAAATGAAGAGATTGGTATGTTGGTAATTGATATCGATGATTTTAAACACTATAACGACGAGTATGGCCACCTTAAAGGGGATCAAGCTTTGGTTGATTTTGGAGAAACATTACGCTTGAAAATACCACCAAAAGGTAAAATTTTCCGAATTAATTCAGATCGATTTACTGTGATTGTAAGTGATATGACAAAAGAAGATACCGTAATCTTGGGGAAACAAATGTTGGCAGCTGTTCGGAAAGTCGATATCGAACACCGTATTTTGCCAAAGAAAAAAATCATGAGTGTGTCTATTGGTGTAGCTATGGGGGGCAGTACAAATGTACACCAGGTGTTTGAACACGCCCTACACGCTTTGGAGAGTGCGAAAAACAATGGTAAAAACCGCGTTGCTTTTTCAAAAGGGGGGACAAAGGTATGCGTGAATTAGATTTTATTTTGGCTTACACCGATTCCTACATGGATGAAACCACACTGCAGGCGATGGTCGAACCAACACCACTAAACCTTGCTTTGTGTTTGGAACGTAACGGGGAAAGCGAAGCTGCCAAACAAGCTTTTCTTGCAATTGCATCTCCTCATAGTTTGGAAGGTGTCATTGCATCTGTATGGGCTATGGCGGACGATTTGGTAGCTTTTAATGATGTAGAGTACCACAAGTTGATTCAAGAAATAGGAGATTGCCCAGAATGTTTGGTGTATTGTAACCTATTCTTTTATAGTATCCGTTTGGAAGCTGCACATCATGATTCACAGCGTAATGTATTAGATTCAATTAAGGAAATGATACAACCATTACCGAATGCATCTAGAATGTATTATGCAACATGGTTGGCGATGCTGTATCGTAAAAATGAACATGACGAGATTGAATACTTGGATTTAGTATTACAGGCTTGCGAGCTTGCCAATGAGCAAGGTGCAACTGTTTTATATTCACTGTTGTGCTATCGGGCAGGTTATGGTTATAGCCAGTTGCGTAGAAGAAGAAAAGCAATAGAATGGGCAGAGCGAAGTTTGCAATCCGAGAGCTTCTCTCTCTTATCCTCACGACAGCAGTTTGATGCGCATTTATTATTGTTGAAGAATGCAATTTATTTAGAATACTTTGATCTGGCTTTTGATACAATCGACCGCCTTGAACAAGAAAGTTATCAGGATTCCCTGGTTTATCAAGAACAAATCGCTCGATTGGAAAGTATGCGAGCAGATTTGTGTATGCGGACAGGAACCCACCTAGGTCAAGTAGCTTCAATGCTGAAACATTGTGAAGATATATATTATCGAAACAAAGAGCATTTCCATTATCAACGCTTTGATATTAAGTTGCATCGTATTTTTGGTGACTTTGATGTATTACAGGGTGAACATTTGGCAGCGATGCATCACTATCGAATGGTGTTGCAATCCCCAAATGTAAATATGTGGGATAAAAAGATGATTTATGAGAGATTGCTCATCGCTTATGAAGCATTGGCTGATTATGCAAAATGTAAGCATTGCTATGAGAAAGCGATGGAAATTGAAGAAGAGATTCATGAATATTCGCTTGAAATCAATCGGCACGTACAAATTCAACAATTACCTTCCATACTAGAACAATTGAGTTCTAGTGTTGTTGCGGAACAGTGGGAACATGACGATGTCGAGGCATTGCATCGTGAGGAATTTATGAACGTCTATATGGAATATGCAAATCAAGTAGAAAATCAAATGAAAATGCTTCGCTGTGAACTTCCACATTTTGATGAACACGAACAAGAGCACGGGAAGAAAGCGACGCGCAATTTGTTACAAGCGGTGACCGCTACTTTGAGCGATCAGTTGCCAAACCAAAATTCCCGGCTATTTCCTTTGCAAGGACATCAATTTGTTATTATGCTCAATTATGTAGATGATAGTGAACGTCTAGATTATATGAAACGTGTGAAAGAAGTATGGAGTCAAAACCAATATGCACAACAACTTGACCTCGTACTGATCAAGGAACAGTTAGAAAAATAATAACGAGAGGATATCATTTGACAATCCGAATGATATCCTTTATACTAACGCTATATATTGCATACAATTTAATTGTATCAAAGGAGAAAAGATGGAAGAAGCTCAAAAATTGGAACATCAATTGTGTTTTGCGCTATATGCAAGTAGTCGAGAAATTATGAAGCGCTATAAACCACTATTGGATCCATTTCAACTGACATACACGCAGTATATTACTTTACTCGTTTTATGGGAAAAAAGTCCCATTAGCGTAAAGGACTTAGGATTGCGTTTACGCTTGGATAGTGGGACACTTACACCGCTACTCAAGAAACTTGAATCGATGGATTTGGTAAGCAGACGTCGTAGTGAAGAGGATGATCGTGTGGTACTTGTTACGCTAACTGAGCAAGGTATGCAACGCAAAGTGGAAATGGCGCATATCCCAGAAGCGATGATTGGTTGTATTCCAAGTACAACACAAGATTTGGTAGCCTTAAAGCAACAGCTCGATGCATTATTGGATACACTATAAAAACACAAAACAGTGTGAAGGAGAAATAAGATGAACTTTTATGATTATAAAGCTAAAAAAATGAATGGAACTGAAGTTTCTATGGAAGAATACAAAGGAGACGTTGTTCTTGTTGTTAATACGGCAACAAAATGTGGACTAGCTCCGCAACTCGTTGATTTAGAAAGCCTACACAAACAATATGAAGCCAAAGGTGTACGTGTGCTTGGTTTCCCTTGTGGACAATTTGCAAATCAAGAACTAGCAGATAACAGTAAAATTGAAGAAGTATGTATGATGAACTATGGTGTTACATTTACCATGTTTGAGAAAATTGATGTGAATGGTAATAATACCCATCCACTGTATCAATATTTAAAATCACAAAAACGCGCCTTCTTAACAAGAGATATCAAATGGAATTTTACGAAGTTTTTAGTGGATCGTAATGGTAGTGTTGTAAAACGTTATGCTCCTACGGTTAAAATTTCTGTGATTGAAAAAGATTTACAAAAGTATCTCTAACTAAAAAAAAGCCATCATGGCTTTTTTTAGTAGTTGGATTCAATAAAAGGACGTAGTACGATTTCTTGAAGAATTGCATCATCTTCAAGTTGTAAACATTGCACGATTGCTTTCGCAACCGTATCGGGATGCATATAATCTTTTCTCTCTTGTACACGGAAATTGGTATCGATACCTCCAGGATAAACTGCGGTTACTTTAATGTTGTGAGGTCGAACTTCTTTGGTTAGGATTTTACTCACAGCTTCCATTGCTTTTTTACTAGCTGTATAAGCACTTAAGGTTTCCATATTATGCAAACATACACTAGAAAGCACATTGATGATATGGCCTTGTTTTTTAGTGATCATTTGTGGAAGCACAGCCTGTGTAATTTGTACGTGGGACGTACAATTTAATTGCATCATCGCTTGAAATAAATCAACTTGTAAATGTTCTATTGTTGCTTTTTCTAGATTTGCTCCCGCATTGTTAATTAAGATATCAATGCTTTGGTTTGAAAATGCCTCTTGGATAAACGTTTGAATCGCCTCGCTATGAAGCATATCGAAGCAGTATACTTTAGAAGTTGTTGCTGGGTTAATCTCGTGGATTTCAGTTTCCAAGCGCTGTAATTTTTCTAAGGTACGGCCACAAAGAATTAGGTTGAGATCATATTGTTTGGCAAGTAAGAGTGCCAAGGAACGCCCTAACCCATCACTTGCTCCAGTAATACAAATGGTTTGCTTGTTTGATAACATAAATACCTCCTATTTTCTACATCATAGCACAAACGGATTCATTAGACAAAACCTTCATAAAAACTATGTGAATTAAAAGGAAACGCTTACATTTTTTATCTTTGTATGCTATCCTAGAGTTAGGATAGAGGTGAGTACTTCATATTTCACCTGAAACATGACATTATGGAGGGTTTTTTGTATGTCAAAAACGAATCGTTACATTCAAATTGGCGATGCAATCAAAGCTGGTTTGAGCCCGTCTCAAATTGAGCCAACCTTATCGTTTGAAGAGTTGGAATTGTTTGAGATGCTTTTGACACCTTCAAAAATTTGTGAGGGTGCCTTCGATTTCTGTAGAGATATCGAAAACGACTAAAGAAGCCTGTAGCTTCTTTTTTCTTGCAAATTTTGTTTAGTATCGTATACTAAAATCAGTAAGGGAGGGTACATGATGTTCTTTCAAAAAAAATCACAATTAACAACCAGAGAGTTACAGGAAAAACTCAAAAATAAGGCAGTCCTTATTGACGTTCGCGAAGTAGGTGAATATGCAAGTGGACACATTCCGGGTGCCATTAACGTTCCACTTGATATCTTAGCTGTGAAAGTTATGGACGTGGTAGGATCGAAATCGGATGAGGTGATTGTACACTGTTTAAGTGGCGGTCGCTCGGCACAAGCAGCACGCATCTTAAAGGATGCAGGATATACCAATGTTCATGACTTTGGTGGGATTCACCGCTACGAAGGAGATTTAAAATAAAAAACAGCCGAGGCTGTTTTTTTTCGTTCTTTGTTGAAATGTGTTCCCTTACGATTTCAATTCTGAACTAATGCGTTGTCGCATGACATTAATAAGGTATGCTGTCGCGTCTTCTTTACGAACAAACATCGTATATTCAGAACTATTCCCAATCAAAGCTTCTACTTCAGAAATACTAGACACGACTTTTTCTAGTTTCTCCAATACATAGAAACACTCTGTAGCACTGTTTACTTTACTTTTTCTTTTCGATGCCATAATGTTGCCCTCCCAAATATGCTATCATTATAGCGCTTTCAAAAAAGGATGAAAAGGGGTTTCTTAAAAGTTTTCGTTTTTTTTACATAAAATGTGATAACGATTACAAAATATAACATTTTTCCAACAAAAAACCCGATTTACGCTCATCCAAGGATAGCGAGAACCGGGTATTTTTTACTGATTTTTAACCATATTGTTGCGAATGCGATGGAAATAATACAAGTTAATGTGAACAACATAAGATTGGAAAGCTGTGGGAATAGCATATTTAGTATCGTAATGAATAAGATGTGGAAACCATACAATAAGATTGAACTTCTGCGCATCCAAAGTGCACAACCACTCGGGAGTTTTAGGTTCCATGTAAGCAGTGTTTGCATTAAGCAGTAAAGTACAGGAATCAAACAGAGGTACATACTTGTTAAATCATTCATCATTCCGGATTGATATAATAGGGCTGCTTCTACACAAAGGAAAAGCATGCTCACTGCTAGACCAAGGGTTGGTGATAGACGTGGTTTAGTTTTGGGACGTAGCGCAAACAAAGCTCCCATGGCAAAGAAGAAACACCCAAAGAACAACCCATTGCGTGTAGTTACAAAGATTGCTAGATAGAGCTTTGTTACTGTACCAAGAATTGGTAGGGATAAAAGCCATGGTTGATAGACGTTACCAAGCATACCGATAAGATAGAGGAATAGTGAGATGTTTAAGGTAAATCGAAGTCCTTTTTTCGCAATACATAGATAAACCAAGCAACTAGCAAATAGGAGCGCTGGGAAGTACCATAAATGATAATATGTACCCATCAATAATAGATCGCGAACAAAACGGATCAGTGTGGAAAGATCAAAGCCTCCTTTTAGCCAAGAAACTGCAAGTAGGGGAAGATATATCACAGAGTATCCAAGATACATAAGTAAGATACGTTTCGCATACTGAAGAACACGATCGCGGTTTTGTGGATGAAGATAGCCAATACTCGAATCTAATTTCAAAAATAGGAAATAGCCACTCGTAACAAAGAAAAAGGGAACTGCTAGTCGTGCAAGAATTTGGACCGTAAACAGATGTGCTGGTAGTGAAATTTGCACAAGGGGAGCAGTATGGATGGCGATAACAAGGATTGCCATTGTAAATTTCATCAAGTCGATGCTTTGCATTGTTTTTTGTTTCATAGAATCACCTCACTCTTAGTCTACTACAAATAAATAGAAAAGGAATGGTTTGATTTGTAATTTCGTAAATTTACAGTACACTAAAAATAAGCATACCAAAGAAAGTAGGAAATCCATATGAAAAAAGTCGTAAAGATTACATTGGATGATGAAAACGGAACCGTTGAATATTCCCAATCTCAAATGAACGGTTTGGATTTGATTAGCTTTGGTGCAATTTTGATCAAAGATGTTGCAGACCACATTCAAGTACCTGAGGAAGAAATCACTCAAGTTATGTTGCAACTCATTAAGAAAAACGCTGCACAAGAGCAGTCAGAAAAAAATCATCCGAATTATAATTAAAATCTGAGCAATCAGATTTTTTTTATCCGGTATCGCCAAAGTATGATACACTATCCATATGGAGGACATTGTATGAAGTCAGATAAACTTATGTTGGCATCCTTTATTGTGGTTGCCATTTATATTGCACTAGCCCCCCTTGTATGGATTTATGGTATCAGCCAACAACAATGGCAGCTAGAAACTTTTATGTTCGCGTTATTATGTTTGCATAGTATCTTATTAATGTGCGCGTTTGTATTTCATATGCTTGCGTATGCAAAACATACGGTATGGGCATGTGTTACAAGTGGCACCTTATATAGTGTAGCACTATTCCTATTTCCATTTTCATTGCCAATTCTAGTATTTCCTATTTGTGCTTGTTTTATTGGGATACGAAAACTTAAAAAACAATGGATCTATAAAATTTCTTAGCAGCGAAAGCTGCTTTTTTGTGGCTTGTTTCCCTGTCGTCTACAGTGTAAAATAGGGAAGAATAGTGAGGGTCCTTATGATAGATTTACATATACATAGCAATGCTAGCTTTGATGCTAGTGAATCAATTGATACGATTGTATCCATGGCAAAACAACAAAAGATTACAACGATTGCGATTTGTGATCACAATGAAGTCGTTGGCTCCTTAGCGGCACAGCAAGCCGACATTGATGTGATTTCTGGAATCGAAATTGATTGTCGTTATCATGACCATATCTTACATATTCTAGGATATGGCTGTGATTTAACGCGCGATGTATTTCAAACGTGGAAACAAACCTACCAAACAGAACTAAAGCGAATTCAAGCCGTACGTATTGCTCAAATCAATGCTCACTTTGGTTTAACGATCCAAGCGAGTGAGGTGATTGCCTATTGTGGTAACGAAGCTTTTACCAACGTGGAGTTGGAACAATACATGTTTGCATGTGTTTCGCATCCTGATTTTATCCCTTACATTAGTGGGGATAAAAAAGATAACCCGATTGCCAATTTCTATTGGGACTATATGGATGTTGGTAAGCCTTGTTATTGTGAATTAAATTTGGTTGACTTTAACACGGTCAAACAGTGGATTATCGAGGCAGGTGGTGTGGTGATTGTTGCGCATCCAAAGATGAACTTAAAAAACGATCCCGCTTTGGTATCCCAGCTCATCGACGAGGGCATTGATGGCTTTGAAGTGTATTGCTCCTATCACAACCGCGAGGATCAAGCCTTTTATTTAAGCTATTGTCAACAACATGATCTATTACAAACGTGTGGAAGTGATTTTCATGGAGTGACGAAACCAAATATAGCCTTGGGGCAACATGACTTTCAGGGGGATCATGAACTAATGGTAGCACGCTTGAAAGCGCGTATTGCTTCGAGAACTTATGAATAAATCAAAGCTTGTTATCCTTGCTAGCTTATTGGTAGCTAGTGGGCTTTGTTATCATATGGGGGCAATTTGGATACAGAGCAATCGATTGGAACGATTCAATTTTGTTGATGAGGCGGATACTGGCAATCGTGTGCACTTTCTAAATGTGGGAAATGCCGATGCCATTTTGCTGGAGAGTGAAGGACACTGTGCCTTGATTGATGCGGGAGAAGATAGTGCCTATCCTATAGAGAAGCCTTGGCTTGACTATCCAGGGTATGAGGATGAAGTAATCTCCTATGTAAAACAAGTTTGTCCAAAGCAAGCGGGCAAAACACAATTGGATTTTGTGGTGGCAACACATGCACATAGTGATCATATAGGTGGTTTCGCAAAGCTAGCAAGTGATCCATCCATTGCAATCGAAAAAGCTTATGTAAAAGCCTACGATGCTTCTACTGTAAAGAGCTATGAGCGAGAACGTTGGGATAACCAAGAGGTGTACGATGCCATGATTGCAGCGTTTGCATCACAAAGTACACAAGTTGTCACTGAGTTAGAGGAAGCCATGCAAATTCACTTGGGTTCCTTCTCGATAGCTTTTTACAATACGCAACAAATGGGAACAAGCTTGGTTGGGGAAAATGAACAGTCGCTTGGATTGTTGGTAGATGATGGCAACCATAGCATATTCTTAGCTGGTGATATCAATAACTTTGATGGGGATGAGACACAACTTGCAAAACAGTTGCCAAAGGTTTCTATCCTAAAATTGGGGCATCACGGAGGCTTTGGTTCCACGACATCACAGCTATTAGCTGCACTACAACCGAACATTGCCATTCAAATGGGATCGAATACCTTGTCTGGTATCGTAAGAAATCGACTGAGTTATCAAAGTAAAGCAACCGTATTGTCGAGTGTGGACTTGGAGGGTATCGTCATTACACTACTACCAGATGAAATCCAGGTGCAAAAAGGGATGCATTTACATCCTGAAAAATAATAAAAAGAAGAGTAAGAGCAAAAGATAAAAATTTCACATAATCTTGTGAAAAAAATAATTTACAAAAAAGCGAGGCTATGGTATGATTTTTTGGCATGATTGTTAAGTTGATATCAAGTTTCCTTCTTGCACTTTCTCATGTATAAAAAATGACAGAAAAAAACAGCAGCACGGTTACACATACTGCTGTTTTTTTATGCTTTTTTCAAAGGTATGAATTCATGATTGCTTGACGTGATCTTAGGGATTAGCTATACTAAGGGCAAAGAGAAATGAGGCAATAGTATGGTATATGAATTTGCATTAGAAACAATACAAGGACAATGGAAATCGCTAGAAACGTATCGAGGACAAGTTTTGCTAGTTGTGAATACGGCTACGGATTGCGATTTAACTCCTCAATACGATGGGCTCCAACAACTATATGAAAAATTTCATGACCAGGGGTTTGAATTATTGGACGTACCTTGTAATCAGTTTTTTGAACAAGCTCCACTACCAGGATATAAAATTGCCAAGTATTGTGAAGACACCTACGGTGCAACATTTGAAACATTTGAAAAAGTAGATGTCAATGGAGCACACGCCAGTGAGTTGTTTGTCTATTTACGTAAGCAAGCACCAACGCCTCAACCCGATGCTTTGCTCGATGAATTTCTAGCACGATTAGCTAGTTTGGGTCATGTGGTACAAGGTGACGAAATTCAGTGGAACTTTACCAAGTTTTTGATTTCTAGAAGTGGAGAGGTCATTGCACGATTTGCACCAACCACCTCACCTCAAACCATCGCTGAGGCAATTCAAAACATCTTATAAAAAGTTGCAGTTTCCTGCAACTTTTTTTATGCTATTTCTTCAACTTTACGATCTTTATAGTAGTAGCGAAGATCTTCATCCGTAATGGGACGTAAAACCTTACAAGGGTTACCAACGGCAACCACATTGGCTGGAATGCTTTTGGTTACAACACTACCAGCTCCAATTACACTGTTTTTACCAATGGTAACGCCGGGATTGACGATGACATTGGCTCCCAACCAAACATGATCTTCAATGGTTATCGGAAAAGAAAATTGTTCTCCATGGATTCGCAGATCAGGATGTACAGGGTGACCGGTAACACTTAAGGTAACATTAGGTCCAAACATTACATAGTCTCCAATACGAACGCGAATATCATCGATGATAGTCAAATGATAATTAGCGTAAAAGTGTTTTCCAATGCTGATGTTTGTTCCATAAGAATAATAGATTGGTGCTTCAATCCAGGCTCCTTCACCAATGGTATCAAACATTTGTTTTAATAGTGCTTGTTTCCTCGTTTCGTCACTTGGAAGGGTTTGATTATAAGCAAACATCAAATCCTTGCCTTTACGACGCTCTTCCTCTAAGCCTTCGCAACAATCGGTATAGAGATAACCTTGTTGCATGCGTTGTCTTGTATTCATTGTTTCTCCTTTTTAATCGTGAATCGTTAAGCCAAGTAAGGTTGCAAAGTCTAATGCTTGATGAGGATTTACACCTAAGCCTTTGATCGCTTTGAGATCTATTTGCCATCCTTCAATATTACAACTAGAAACATTCCAACCAACTACAGCAGTCGCTTGAATCCAAAGTTTTTTAAGGTTACATTGATTCCACTGTATGGGTTTGATGACACATTGTTGAAAACTAGCTTCCTGCATTGAACACTGGTTCCATGTCGTATGCTTCCATTTGTTTTTATGAAAGCTTGTATAGTCTAGGATACTCGATGAGAAAACAACATCATTACAGTAGACATCGTCCCAGGTACTACCAATCCACTTGCAGTCTGTAAACACGCAGCGACTAAAGGTAACGTGTTGCAAGCTTGTTTGGGAAAAATCACAGTTTAGAAACCTACAATCGACAAAATGGGTTTGTTCGATGTGGTTATGTTGGAGTTGTGTTTGTTGGAACAGGCCGTTGTAAAGTTCAAAGCCTTCAATACGTTCATAAGCATAAACATCATGTTCAACCTTAAAATCAGTTGCGTATGCATCTTCAAGTTGGAATAGGGTAGTAGCGGATAAGTTTGTATTCATAAGGACCTCACTCTATGTTCAGTATAGCATGTCTATCTATTTTTTTTATAACGTTTTATACCATGAAACGGGAAAAATAAGTTATAGTGATAAGGTAGTAGTATCAATCAAAACAAAAAGGAGGGGGAGCGATGATTGAAGTAAGCAACCTCAAAAAGCAATATGGAAAACACGAGGTCTTGCATGATGTTAGTTTTCAGGTGCATAAAAATGAGATTTATGCTCTGTTAGGAGTTAATGGTGCTGGTAAAACAACAACATTGGAATGCTTAGAAGGATTGCGTAAAGCGACAGGTGGAAGCATCATGTGTCGTGGTCGTATGGGTGTACAGTTGCAAGTGAGCAGTTTACCTCATCACATCCAAGTCAATGAAGCACTTAGATTATTTGCAACGTGGAATAAGTGCCAGGTAAATATGGAATTTGTAGAAGTGATGGGCTTAACTGATTTGCTTAAACAGCGTTATGGTACCCTTTCAGTTGGTCAACAGCGCCGCTTGCATTTGGTACTAGCCAATACGGGTGATCCCGATATTTTAATTTTAGATGAACCTACGGCTGGTCTAGACGTCGAAGCACGAGCTGCTTTGCATCAGCAACTAAGATTGATGCAAGCGCAAGGAAAAACGATTATTCTTGCTAGTCATGATATGGCAGAGGTCGAGGCTCTTTGTCAGCGTGTTGCGATTATACACACAGGAAGAGTAGTGTTCGAAGGAACACCAAAGCAATTACAAGCATCACTATTGGAGCAAAAACGACTTTGCATTACTTGGTCAAAACCGCTGGATTTCCATACGAATGAATCGGTTGTATTCGAACGCATCGATCAAGGGGTATGTATTTATCAGTGTGCGCATGTTGATGCAGCATTGACTCAATTGTTAACACAAGCCAAGTTACAGGGATGTGAAGTCGTACACATTGAGACAAAACTACCAACGCTCGAGGAAAGTTTTCTTCAATTGGCAAAGGGGGATCATGATGAACGCTCTATTTTATAGTATCATGTTACAGTGGAAACTTGATTTACGGGATAAAGGCGTTGTTCTAACGTATTATGTTATTCCCTTGGTGTTCTTTTTATTTATGGGAAGTATTTTTACTTCCATCAATCCAGAGAGCTATCAAACCTTAATACCGAGTATGAGCATTTTTGCGATTTCCATGGGAGCGTTTTTAGGGACACCGCAAATCATCGTTACATTTTTCCATAGTCCGATGAAAAAAGCATATCAAATTGGAAAAATACCATTGTGGAGTGTAGTTGTTCAAACCATTGTTAGCGCATGGGTTCATCTTATAATTACGTCAGTGCTCGTAGTGTTGCTTGCACATCAACTTTATCAAGCCACGCTTCCACAGTCTTGGCTTGCTTACTTTGGTGTATTGAGTGTCTTTTTGCTCACCAGTATCTGCATTGGAGTGTTGCTTGGTTTACTCGTATCAAATATAAGTGCTTTGACATTGTTGTCTCAAGCATTATTTTTACCCTCGATTCTATTGTCGGGTACGATGTTTCCTACTTCGATGCTGCCAACCGTACTTCAAAACGTTGCCAATATGGTTCCAGCTACCTTGGGATATGACTTGTTGGTTACACCGCGTTGGAGTGTTGAACTGTTTGCGTTAATTGCAATGTGTGTGGTTGCGTTGTTAGGGATTAGCTACAAATTGCATGCTGTACAAACAAAAGAATAATCTACTGTATTAAGAATAGAGAATATCTTAAAAATAAACGAAGAACAGCAAACAAAGGAGGCGTATTATGATTGTAGTATTAAGTGATTGTAAGGTGAGTGAAGAAATCAAAGACTTACCAAATACCATAGTTTATGAATTGGATCAACTTGATATCCATCGGTGTATTGGATGTTACAGCTGTTGGGTAAAAACACCAGGCCAATGTATATTCCGTGATGCAGCCAACAAGATTACGGCAGACATTGCGGCTTGTGAACATGTCGTAATTATCAGTCGTATCTTATATGGTGGCTATGCTCCGCTTATGAAAAAAATGGTGGAACGATTATTACCGTGTCAACAAGCATTCTTACGCATTCATCATGGTGAATTTCACCATGTGCAGCGTGATGTAAAGGATAAGTATGCTTTGATCTTAGGATATGATGCAAAAGGGCAACATGAGCTACTTGAAGCCTTACTTGATCGCAATCAATACAATATGTCATATCATGGATATAAAGTCAAAACGATAGAAGATCATCAACCAAGTACATTATGGAAGGAGGTAGTGAAATATGCAAACAGCGTATCTGCTTAATGCAAGTCCTAGAGCACCTCGCTCCAATTCCAAAGGCTATCTTGCCTTTTTAGAAGCTGCACTCCAACAGCGTCACATCAGTGTGAAAAGTGGGATGTTGTTGGAAACAAATCACGATGATATTGCTAGTGAGATTGAAAAGATTCAAGATCTTGTGGTAGTGTTTCCGCTCTATGTGGATAGTATTCCTTGCGATTTACTCGCATTTCTTGAACTGCTAGTAGCACAAAAACAAGTACACCAATTGCATGTTATTATCAACTGTGGCTTTTTAGAGAGCAAACAAAATAATATTGCACTCCAACAGCTCCAGTTTTTCACGCAACAAGCAGGATGGAAAATGGGTACCTCATTATCCATTGGTTCTGGAGAAGCAATCTTAGGTACGCCATTTAAATCTATGGTCGAGAAAAAGACCAAAAAAATGGCACGTGCGATGGTGGAAAACAAGCCATTTACGCAGCATGTACAAATGCCATTGCCGAAATTTCTGTTTTTAAAAGCATCGACCAATTACTGGACAAAATATGGTGCTCGCTTTGGTGTAGATCCGCAAGGGTTAGCAGAGATGAAGGTCGAACCAAAATAAATATGGATAGATAAAAAAGATAGTTTGTGATAAACTATCTTTTCTTTAGAGAGTATGGTTTTGAATTTGTGTATTTATACCATAATGATACGTAAAATTGAGTAAAAACAAGAGAAATATGACCGTATTATTACCATCATTTATTTCTTTGTTTCACAAACTTGCACCTCTATCCTCTTTCCCCTATAATAGTAGGACAGGGGGATTTATTATGCAAATACTCAAAAAAAGTTGTTATTATCTTGTTGCCATCGGTTGTATCGTTGTGCTCTTTTTAACATCCATTGATTTGAATGTGCGCAGCGAATCCTTTTTTGTGAAACAATATCAAAGCCTAGATTTGTACAATTCCACCGGGATGAACCAACAGGATTACGTGGATGGCACCATGGCTTTGGTCGAGTATGTGCAAGGTAAGCGGGATAGTATTCAAATCCAAGTGAACATCAAAGGGAGCGAGGTCGATCTTTATAATGAGCGTGAAATTGCTCATATGGTCGATGTCTTAGATTTATACCAAAATGCAATGTTCGTACGCAATGGAATGCTAGTCCTTGTAGTCATCGCTTTGCTTGGTATCGTGATCTTAGAGACACTCAATCCAAATCGTGTGATTTCCTTATACCGTGCCCTTGTGAATACGAGTAAGGTGCTAGGTGTTGCACTTGCGTGTTTGCTCATTGTTGCCTTATTGGATTTTAATCTATTTTGGAATACATTCCATCACATCTTTTTTACCAATGATTTGTGGTTGCTAAACCCAGCGACCGATTGGATGATTCGAATGTTTCCACTTGAACTGTTTTATGCCCTGGTATTTAATATTTTATTTACTTTTATTGCAGGATATATGATAATCTATATTCCGCTTAGAATACATATGAAAAGAGGTAGTCGTAATGAGAAGGATTTTATTAGCGAGTGAATCGCCACGTAGACGTGAAATATTCATGAAAACGGATATTCCGTTTTACAGCAAAGGTGCACTCATCGATGAAACAATCGATGCAAGTTTACCGTTGGGTCAAGCGATTGAAGAGATTGCACGTAAGAAAGCCTTGGCTTTGTTAGAGAAAAATCCGGATGAATTGGTTGTTGGAGCGGATACGGTTGTCGTGTTTGAAGGTAAGGTATTGGGAAAACCAAAAAGTGAAGAAGATGCCTATGCAATGTTGCATGCATTGAGTGGTAAAACACATGATGTAATCACGGGTGTGAGCATTGTGTCTCAAGATCACCAGGAAACCTTCCACTGTGTAACAAGCGTTACGTTCTTAGAACTAAGTGAAGCTGAAATTCGTGCCTATATTAAGACAAAAGAACCATTTGATAAGGCTGGAGCTTATGGAATTCAAGGAAATGGTGGATTACTAGTTGAAAAAATCGACGGAGACTATTATAATGTAGTAGGGCTTCCGATTTCGATGTTATATCGTAAATTGTTGCCACTGGTAAAAATGGATTAAGCCGCCATAGTTTAGTGGTAAAACAAAGCAATGGTAATGCTTAGCTACCAGTTCAATTCTGGTTGGCGGCACCATCAAAAACATCAAACCCCGATTCGGGGTTTTTTTGTTCAGAAAGGGAAAATATGAAATTATTCGGTAGTGATTATGATGGAACACTGTTTCGTCATCAGCAAATAAGTCAATATGATCTAGAACAAATCGCAGCATTTCGCGCTGCTGGACACCGCTTTGGTTTAGTAACAGGGCGAAGTCTACAGTCTACACAGAAGGAAATCGAAAAGTATGGATTGGAGCTAGATTTTGTTATCACCAACAATGGTGGTGTAGTTCGTGTAGGTGATACAACATTATTTCAAGCGGAAATTGATTTTTCTGCTGCTTGTGCGTTGCTTGAGATCTTAAAACAGCAACCAATTGCATCCTATGTTATCAATGATGGGTTTGCACGAAGTAAAACCATCGTGAACAAGACCATCGAAGATCTAAAATATGGGACACACCATGATTTATTAACAGAGGAAGCTTTGCTTGCTAAGGGACGTGTTGCGCAAATAGTTTGTTCTTTAATCGAGGATGATACTGCTTTTGCACTCGCTGACCTTGTGAATACTAAGTTTAAAGCGACTATGGAAGCCTTTGTAAATGTGAATTGTGTTGATATCGTTCCAAAGGGAATTGATAAAGCCAAAGGACTTGCCTGTGTTGCGCGCCATTTTGATATTGAAACGACGAATATCTACGCAGTTGGTGATAGCTATAATGATGTTCCAATGCTTTCGCAATACCATGGGTTTTTAATTGAGACTGAAGATCCAGTGATGTTGGCTGCTTGTAATACAACGACAACCAGTGTTGGTGCAGCACTTGCGGAGGTTATCGATGAAGACAAGACGCTCTAGACCTGTTTTTATTGCGATGTTACTGTTCATCGCGATGATGGGTTTCTATCTTAGTGCTAATATGGAGTTGCCAGCGCGTTCCAAGCTTCAACTCGCAAATCTGTTGGAAAAACAAGGGTATGACGCGTTGGTGCAGGAATCTAGTCAAGTTGGATTGGTGATTTTTCCTGAGCACCGTATAGCGAAAGAAGCCTATTATCAAACGATGCAAGTGTTACAAGAAAGTTTAGGTGTAGATGTGTATGTGGTAGATTATCCACTACAAATTACGTGGTTATCCTCTCAAACACTCGCTCGGATTCAAGCACAGGCAGAAGGTATTACAAGTTGGGTCTTATTGGGGCATGGAGCTGGTGTTGATCTGATGCTTACGCAAGCAACGGATGAAAAACTGGTTGTTGTCGATGGAATCGTAAAGCGAGATTTGAGCGAATATCGTGCTGATATCTTATCTATCTATGCATCGCGTAGTGGGATTGTGGATACGCAAAGTGAACTAGCTAGTCATAAACTCTATCCAAGTAGCACACAGTTTGTAACCTTAGAAGGAGCCAATCACTCCTATTTTGCAGATATTGATGTGATGGCAGAAGATCATGTAGCAAGCTTTAATCAAAGGGAACAAATCGAGAAATTGAGTGAAACCATCAAATCTTGGATTGCACAATAATAAACAAGAAAAATATGATATAATTTAGAATGCGAGAGGAGTGAATGCTAGAATGTCAAAATATTTAACGTTAGCTAACACAATTCAAGTCCTACGGGTCTTGTTGGATATTGGAATCGTTTGGGTTCTTGTATACTACACATTAAAAATTGTAAAAAACAATACCAAAACCATCCAAATTTTTAAGGGGATAATTTTTGTTATCTTCATCAAAGCCATTGCCAACCAATTTGGTTTGGTTACTTTGGATTTCCTTGCAAGTAATTTCATCAACTGGGGATTCCTTGCGGTCATCATTATTTTCCAACCGGAAATACGTGGACTATTAGAAAACTTAGGAAAGACATCTGTCTTCTCTAAAATCAATACCTTAACGGTTAACGAGCGTGAAAACTTGGTAAACGAAATGATCAAATCGGTGAAAAAATTATCCGATGAACAAACTGGTGCTATTATTTCAATTGAACAGGGAACAAGCCTTGGTGAATTTGTTAAGACTGGTACAAAAATGAATTCAATTGTAACAAGTGAATTGTTATGTTCGATTTTCCTTCCAGGAACACCATTACATGATGGTGCTGTTATCATCCAAGGGGACAAGATTGCTTGTGCAAGTGCGTATTTCCCGCCAACAGCGCTAGATTATCCTTCGAACTATGGAGCACGTCACCGTGCTGCTATCGGTATTTCTGAAATTTCTGACTGTGTTACAATCGTTGTAAGTGAAGAAACAGGAACGATTAGCATTGCGGAAAAAGGGAAGTTAAAAGCGGTAAACTTAGAAGAATTACAAGTTTACTTGATGCAAACGATTTGTATGACACAAAGTGAAGTTGTGGTCCGTGAAAAGGTCGAACGCCGTGCACATAACGAACATGGTAGTGAAGCAAACACCCAACCACAAGAAAGCTATATGAGCAATTTGTTGAATCGTGCAAAAAATATGATTGCACCTACGGTGGAAACACCAGAGGATTCCTTATT
Source organism: Erysipelotrichaceae bacterium (assembly GCA_051658525.1). Classification (GTDB taxonomy): domain Bacteria; phylum Bacillota_I; class Bacilli_A; order Erysipelotrichales; family Erysipelotrichaceae; genus JBOFMT01. The sequence goes on from JBOFMT010000102.1 coordinate 28,815, forward strand.
GGAAGCAATTGAAATTGTTGATTTAACACAACCGAAAAAACGCGTGAGTAAACCAAGAAAACCACGTGTGAAAAAAGAAAACAAACCAGAAGTCGTTGCACAACTGGTTGAAGAAGTGGCACCAACTGTAATCGAAACGCATTTGGAAGATGTTGTGGAAGAAGAAGTGAGCGTTGAGAGCAAAGACGAGGTTGTAGAACTTGTGGTAAGCCAGCAAGCATTGCATATTGCTGCGGATGCGAGTGTGTTACTTCCTCAAGAAGAAGTAGAGAAACCAAAACGTACGCGCAAACCACGTGTAAAAAAACAAGTGGATGAAGCAGCGAGCTTAGAGGCGAGTGAACCAGTGAAAAAAGTACGCAAGCCAAGAGCAAAAAAAGTTGCCGAACCAACAACCCTTGAGGAAACTGCGATACCTTCGCAACAAAGTGAAGGGAGTGAACAATAATGCCAAGAAGAAAAGATCAAAGAAATAAAACGGAGCTTGCGAAAAAGATTGCGCAAGAAGGACAACGTTTTACCGATACCTACGAAGCGGTAGGAGCGAAACTTGTACGAGGGTTTCGTTGGATTAGTATGTGGGTGGATAAAATCTTATTCAACCAAAAATATGGAAAACTCGTAGCATTGGCTTTGGCCATTATGTTGTTTTTCTCAATCAATATCAATGGAGATAGTGCGTTTACAACAGCGGGAAGTGCGGATGTCATTAAAGATATTCCTGTTTCTGTTTTAGTGAACGATAGTGTTTATGAAGTAAAGGGGATTCCAGCGACAGTGAATGCAACTGTAATTGGAGAACTTGCTGACGTACAACTCGTACGTAGTCAAAGCGACTATAAAGTCGTAGCTGACCTTTCTGGATTAACGGAAGGTACCCATGAAATTGAACTTACACCGGTTGATTTTTCATCTCGTGTCGATGTGATTTTAACACCAAATAAAACGACGGTTACCATTTCTAAGAAAATGAGTCAAAGCTTTGTTTTAGGTTACGATTTTGTTAACCAGGATAAGATGAACAAGATTTATGCACTTGGAGTACCGGAGTTTGATCAAGGTGATGTGTTGGTACGTGCCAGTGAATCAACGATCAATTCGATTGCTTTTGTTAAGGCACTCATTGATGTAAGTAATGTAACTGCTGATTTTGAAACAGAAGCAACGCTTGTTGCCTACGATCAAAATGGAAATAAAGTAAGTGTAGATATTTTACCAAGTAAGGTAAATGTAAAAGTTGCGGTTACGGAACCGAAAAAAGACGTTCCGATTACCATAGAACCGATTGGAACCATACCGGATGGCAAAGCCATCGCTAGTTTCCAATTGGATCATGATACGTTAACGCTGTATGGTCCAGATAGTGTATTGAGTAAAATCGATGAGTTGAAAATTCAAATTCCAACTGCAAATTTAACAAAAAATACGCAATTGACAATGCCTGTTATTTTACCTAATGGGGTAGCGAAGACAAGTGTAACCAAAGTAAATATTGATATTAAATTGGAAGATGCTGAAACAACGACAATCGATGATATTCCAATTACTTACATCAACAATACCCAAGGATACCAGTTTACGCCAACCAATACGGATGAAGTTTATGCATCGGTTGTTTTAACGGGGGCGCAAAAAGTAATCGATAGCATTACGGCAGAGGATTTAACGGTTTATATCGATTTCGCTGAAGTGAGTGAAACAGGGACACAAGATGTAAAACTCTATGTTTCTGGAACGAATAAATTAGTTACGTATGCATTGGAAAAACCGACAATCAACTTAAAAGTAACAGCAAAATAGGAGGGAATTTTAGGATGGGTAAATATTTTGGAACAGATGGTGTAAGAGGTCTTGCAAATGACAAACTTACACTTGATATTGCAATAAAGATTGGTAAATTCTTAGGAGCTTACTATGGAAAAGAGCGTCATGCGAAAATCTTGATCGGAAAAGACACACGCCTTTCTAGTAGTATGTTTGAAATGGGTCTAGCAGCGGGAGCTACTGCTGCTGGAGCTAAGGTGTATTTATTGGGTGTATGCCCAACACCTGCCGTTTCTTATTTAATCAACAAAGAAAACTTTGACTGTGGAATCATGGTAAGTGCTTCACATAACCCTTACTACGATAATGGAATAAAAGTGTTCAATTCTATCGGTAAAAAGATGGAAGCAAGTGTAGAAGCTGAAATTGAGGCTTATATCGATGGTGAAACGGATATTGAACTTGCAATCAATGAGAGTATTGGTCAAGTAATTTATTGGAATCAAGGATTGATTCTTTATGAATCTTGGTTGAAAGAAATCGTACCGTTGGAACTCAAAGGAATGCGTATTGCTCTTGACTTAGCAAATGGTAGTGCAACAAGTTGTGCGGTTGAAGTATTATCTGAATTAGGTGCAAACCTTGAAGTTATTCACTCAACACCAAATGGAGTAAACATCAATACCAAATGTGGATCAACGCATCCAGAAGAATTACAAGAATTGGTTCGCGCACACGATGATATCGTTTGTGGATTTGCTTTTGATGGGGATGCGGATCGTTTGATCGCAGTTGATTCAAAAGGAAACCTTGTTGATGGGGACAAAATTTTATACATCTGTGGTAGTCATATGAAAGCTGCAGGAAACTTAAAAGATGATACTGTAGTTACAACTGTTATGAGTAACTTAGGATTATACAAAGCATTTGAACGCGCTGGTCTTGCTTTTGAACAAACAGCAGTTGGGGATAAATATGTTTATGAATGTATGGAAACCAATGCCTATGGGTTAGGTGGAGAACAGTCTGGACACATTATTTTCAATGATCATGCCAACACAGGTGATGGATTATTGACAGCGATGAAGTTGTTGGAAGTTATGGTTGCAAACAATCAAAACTTAGAACAATTGTCTGAAGACGTAATTATCTATCCTCAATTGTTGATCAACGTTCCAGTGAATGATAAATCAGCAGCTTTAAGCAATGCTGGTTTATTGGCTTTGGTAAAAGAAGTGGAACTAGCACTTGGCAATGAAGGTCGTATCTTGGTGCGTCCAAGTGGTACAGAGCCATTGATTCGTGTCATGGTAGAAGCAAAAACAGATGAGATTTGTAAACAACACGTACAAATGTGCGTGGATTATATCAAACAAGAGGGGCTATAAGCCCTCTTTTTGTTCCTTTAACCTATCGCAAGATGTGTAATTATAGGGTTTATCGGTACGTAAAAGGGTAAATATTCGGATAAAATGGGCTAAAATCATGAAAATTGAAGTTCTATGATGTTATCTCCTTTTATTATTTTTAAATTATGTTATTATCTAGACAAAGAGGTGAGACCATACTATGAAAAAAGTTATTTGTGTCGTTGAAGACGAAAAAGATTTAAATGAATTGGTAAAGCGGTATTTAGAAAAAGAAGGGTACGAAGTGCGTTCTTTTCTAACGTACGAGGATGCATCTGCACATATTTCTGCAGATGATGTACATCTATGGATCTTGGATATTATGTTAGATGATAAAAGTGGGTTCGACTTATTGGAACAAATCCGCTTAAATGGAAGAGAAATTCCAGTCATCTTCATGAGTGCACGTGATAAAGAATTTGACCGTATCATTGGGCTAGAAAAAGGAAGTGATGACTACATCACAAAACCATTTTCACCAAAAGAATTGGTATTGCGCGTCAACAATATTATGAAACGTGCATACCGTAGTGAAAATATGAGAATTCAAATCGATGGATATGAGTTGGATGAAGAACAACGCAAAGTATTCGACGGTGAAACGGAAATTGATTTAACAACGAAGGAATTCGATTTATTGATGATGTTTATCAAAAACAAAGGCATTGCCTTCTCTCGTGATAAAATCCTAGAAAATGTGTGGGAAGACAACTATTTTGGTAGTGACCGTGTTGTTGATGATACATTACGTCGTTTACGTAAAAAATTGCCAAAACTAAATGTCCATACCATTTACGGTTTCGGTTATCGTTTGGGATAGGCGTTGAAGAAAATAACAACTTGGGTCAAACAGCTGTCGCTTTCGCAACAGTTGTTTGCCCTTATCTTTTTCTTTATTGCCTTTTTTGCATCCTTTTTCTTTTTGTATCTGTCTGGAAGTATGGAAAAGTTCATTCGAGATCAAATGGTGGGGATCGTCGATCGCAATCAAAACTATGTAGAGTTTTTTTATGATAATGGGTACCCTGTTCAAGAATTGTTGAAGAAACAAGATGGTGAGGTAAAACATTATTTCTTTGGTTCTGATTACAGTGTTTATACAGGTTCTGCTTTACCAAGTACAGAACTTTATGAAAATATTGTTTCCAATATTTCTACGATGCAATCCGATAGCCAAGTGTTTGTCTATAAGAAGAACAACCATTTGACCTACTATAAAGCATTAAAACTAGATGATTCTTTATTGCTTGTAACTTTAATCGATGATCAATCAAGGATTGATTTTAAAAATGGATTGGTGAATTCGATCATCAATACCATTGTTCTTGTCGTTGGAGGCTTCTTTATCGTCGTGATGATTTGGATGGGCTATTTGATTCATCCACTCAATCAAATACGAAGTTATATTGAAAAGATCAAAAATGGGGAAGATGCTGTTTTACGCGTGAATCGTCAAGATGAAATTGGTGAGTTAGCAGTAGCCCTTGTCAATATGCGTGATGAATTAAAGCGTCAAGAAAAAATCAAAGAGGAAATGATTCATAATATTTCTCATGATTTAAAGACGCCAATTGCAACGATTAAATCTTATGCGGAAAGCATTAAAGATGGGATTTATCCTTATGATACACTGGAAAAAAGCGTCGATGTTATCATCGATAATGCATCGCGTTTAGAAAAGAAAGTGCATTCCTTACTGTATTTAAATCGAGTTGAATTTTTAATCAACAACGAATCCGGCCAGGAAACAACAAAGATGCATGAGTTAATCAAAACGGTGATCTTAAATACCAAAGTAATTCGTCCAGAAATTGAAATTACAACGCACTTAGAAGAAGTTGAGTTTTCTGGATTAGAAGAACCTTGGCGCGTAAGTGTGGAGAATATTGTAGACAATGCGCTGCGTTATGCCAAACACAATATTAATATTGAACTACGCGATGGAGAACTAACCATCGAAAATGATGGACCTAGTATTTCAGAAGAGCGATTACGTTCGATGTTTAAGCCTTACGAAAAGGGAAGTGATGGTCAGTTTGGTCTTGGCCTTTCGATTGTGAGTCGTGTGGTGAGTGCCAATGGATACCATGTAGAGTGTGGAAATACCAGTGATGGTGTGATGTTCCGCATCTATCAAAAATAACAAATTGCGAGAGGGGCTATGAACCTCTCGTTTTTATTATGTGCAATCATGGAAATTAAGTGATAAAATATGCGAAAAAAGTGTTCAGCGTTCAAATCTCTTGACCAAATCATGGCAACAGGATATAATCCTAATGTTATCTAAGGGTAACTTTATAGAAATCATGACAATCGTTGCAAACAACGATACATAGAGGAATTAAAGGGAGAATGATATGAACATGAAAAAAGGAATCCTAGTTTTAGGATTGATGCTGAGTTTAGTAGGTTGTGCTTCATCAAATGATACGGGTACAACAAGTGAAACACGAGTTGTTTCAACATTAAAAGGGGATGTGGAAATTCCAACAAACCCACAACGAATTGTAGATATTTCCGGTGCTACAGAAGAACTTGTATTATTGGAAATGAATGTAGTGGGAACTGCAAACATCGATAGTTATATTACGGATCAAGTACCGAGCTATATGGCGGATGCTTTGGAAGGTGTTAGTATTGTCGGTCACTCGATGATGGATACTATGGATATGGAAGCAATTCTTGCTGCCGAACCAGATTTAATTATTATGAGTCAACGTCAAGAAAAAATCTATGAACAACTTTCTGCGATTGCCCCAACGGTAATGATGAAAGAATACGATAATAACTGGGAAGAACGTTTTCTAGATGTTGCTGCTTTGTTTGAAAAAACTGACGTTGCAACTTCTTGGTTAGAAACTTATGCGCAAACAGCAGAAAGCTTAGGTGAAAGTGTTGTTGCTGCTAAAGGGGAACAAACGTATTTGGTATTATTAGCTAGTACGGGTGGACAATTCTTCGTCTTCAGCGATGCTGGTATCGGAAGTATCATTTATGATGATATGAAACTTGCAAAACCGGACAATATGCCAGAACAAGATAATATTTCACTTCCAATGATTACGATGGAAGGTTTAACAGAAATCGATGCAGATCACTTGTTTATTATGGCTGGAGCGAGCGAAAAACAAGAGCTAGAAGCAAGTAGCGTCTTCAACTCTTTGCGTGCTGTAGAAGGCGATGAAGTAACGTATTTGGAATTATCCCCATATTTTACACAAGGGTATAACCCAATGGGAATCTCTTTGTTATTAGAAGAATTACAAGCAATTATGACAAAATAAATCACACGTGCAGCTTGCTGCACGTTCGTTTTTTAGGAGGTATTTATGAAGGGAAAACAAAAACATTGGATGCTCTTTTCGCTAGGAATTGGTTTACTAGTGGTGGGCTTACTTTTTTCCATCTCGATTGGAGCAAAGCAAATTCCATTTGACGAGGTACTACAGTACGTATTTCATCCGGACACGAGTCAACTTTCACTCATTGTATGGGATGTTCGCTTGCCTCGTGTTTTAGCTGCAGCGCTAGTAGGGGGGGCTTTGGCTGTTGCTGGTAGTATCTTGCAAGGGATAACCCGCAATCCAATTGCGGATCCAAGTATTATGGGAATTACACAAGGGGCTACGATGGTAGTTTCTTTTGCGCTTGTTGCATTGCGGTTACAACCTGAGCTTGTGATATCCAACCTTGCACTCACACTGCTCGCTTTTCTTGGTGCAGCACTCAGTGGTGTTCTCGTTTACCAGATTGGAACGCATAGTCGTCAAAATGCATCAACGACGCGTTTGGTCTTGGCTGGATGCGCTATGGGTACCTTCTTTTTCTCGATTGCTACAGCGTTAACGATAGCTACCAATCTTTCTCAACAATTGGGGTTTTGGTTGTCTGGTGGTTTGGCTGGTGTTACTTGGAGCCAAGTTGGTTTATTGAGCTTTTTTGTTGTTGTAGCTTTTGTAGGTAGTCTTTTGATGTCCAAACAATTCAATATTTTACAATTAGGGGAAGAAGTAGCAATTGGGTTGGGTTTACATACCAACCGCGTTCGCATGATTGCCCTTGTTCTTGTTATCGTATTGAGTGGTGCTAGTGTTGCTGTTGCTGGAAACATTGTATTTTTAGGACTCATCGTGCCACAATTTGTACGTAGTATCATCGGAGTCGATTTTCATAAAACCTTACCAAGTACCTTTGTTTTTGGAGCAGTACTACTTGTCTATGGAGATATATTAGCTCGTACGATTAACGCTCCCTTTGAAACACCAGTTGGTGCACTCAGTGCCTTATTAGGAGTGCCGGTCTTTATTTATTGGATTCGAAAGGGGCGTGCTTAATATGTGGAAAAAACATTGGAAATTAGTTTTGGTTGGGTTCACCATCCTCTTGCTTGTTTGTGTTCTTGCAAGTTTACATACAGGAAGTAATTCCTTAACCACACAACAAATTATTCAAACCTTATTCGGACAAGGAAGCAATGCGCAAACGATTACCATCTTTCAGCTACGCTTACCTCGTATTGCTTTAGCGCTGTTGGTTGGTGGTGCCTTAGCACTTGCGGGTAGTGTCCTACAGTCGGTAACGCGTAATGACTTAGCGGATACCGGTATTTTGGGAATCAATGCGGGTGCTGTGTTTTTTGTTGTTGTATTTTTAACCATAGCCAATGGTAATGTTTATGCTGGAATCTCGACAACGAGCATTTGGGCGATGCCGGTGGTTGCTTTGATTGGAGCTGTACTATCCGGAGTTGCTGTTTATGCTTTATCCTGGAAACGTGGTCTCAATATTCAACGCTTTCTTTTGATTGGACTTGGAATGAACATTGGTTTGAGTGCGGTAACGACGATCTACCAATTGCGCTTTTCTACTCAAGAATTCAATCGGGTGATGGCTTGGAGTATGGGAAGTATTTGGGGTACGAATTGGACCTATGTATGGGCGATATTACCACTCTTACTACTAGCGGGTGGTTATGTATATTTCCACAATCGCACCTTGGATGTACTATCGCTTGGAGATGATGTAGCAACTGGTTTGGGTGTTGGTGTTGAAACACAACGCCGTAAATTGTTGTTTGCTGCCATGGTATTAGCTGGTGTAGCAACGAGCGTTGCTGGTAACATCGCCTTTTTGGGATTGTTATCCCCACATATCGCAAAAAAGCTAGTAGGAAGTCAACATAAGCGTGTCTTACCAATTGCGATGTTAGTTGGAATGGTGTTATTGGTTGCTAGTGATATGGTAGCAAGAACCATCATTGCCCCAATGGAACTACCAGTGGGTATCATCATATCGTTACTAGGAGTGCCATATTTTATCTGGTTACTATTGAAAGGATAAAGAACTATGAATGCTATAGAAGTAAAAAACTTAGCGGTAGGTTATGACGATCGCTTAATTATTGAAGGATTGAATGTGTCCATTCCCAAAGGAAAAATCACTGCTATTATTGGAGCCAATGGGTGTGGAAAATCCACCTTGTTGAAAACTATCGCTCAAATCTTGACACCAAGCGCAGGAGTGATGGTAATAGATGGGATTGAAATCCAGAAACACAATCGCAAAGCGATTGCGAAAAAAATGGCGGTGTTACCACAAAGCCCACAAGCACCTACGGGGATGAGTGTGGAAGAATTGGTATCCTACGGTCGTTTTCCTCATCAAATTGGATTACAAAAGACGAGTCAAGAAGATCTAGATATTGTTAAATGGGCGATCGATGTTACTGGACTTGGTGAATTTGCAACACGAGATCTACATGCTTTATCCGGTGGTCAACGACAACGGGCTTGGATTGCCATGGCTTTGGCACAAAAAAGTGAAGTGATGTTGTTGGATGAACCGACAACCTATTTAGACTTATCGCATCAACTAGATATTCTGCAACTGCTTGCAGAACTCAATAAAACGCAAGGGCGTACTATTGTTATGGTCATCCATGAGTTGAATAATGCTGCTCGCTTTGCAGACCATATGATTGGGATGAAGGATGGAGCGATAGTATGTGAAGGAGATGCATTTAGTGTTATGACCTCACAACATTTAGAAACCATTTTTGGCATTGATGCTGAAGTACTACTAGATCCTCGTCACAATCGACCGGTATGTGTAACGTATGACAATGCAAAATAATTCCATGTTGGAAACAAAGATTCCTCGACTTGTAGCTCGTTTTGCGATTCCGGCCATTTTAGCGATGGTCGTTACCTCAACCTATAATATTGCTGATCGTGCCTTTATCGGAGCAATACCAGAAATTGGTAGCTTAGCAATTGGTGCACTTGGTGTTACGATGCCTTTGTTTACTTTAATCGTTGGGGTTGCTGTTTGGATTGGAGTTGGTGGTGCTACCAAATTAGCATTATCGCTAGGAGCACAAGATCAACAACGTGCCAAACGGGTACTTACACATATGTTTGGTATGGCCCTAGTTGCTGGATTATGTTTAACCATTATTTGCAGCTTATGGTTGGAGCCAATTCTATTGTTCAGTGGTGCTACGAGTGCGACCTTACCATATGCGATGCAATATATGCAAATCATAGTAATGGGTAGTATGTTTAATGTCACTGCCTTTGTGATGAATAGTGCCTTGCGTGCAAGTGGAAAACCCAAGGAAGCAAGCAAGTGGATGGTGATTGGTTGTGTTATCAATCTTATCCTAGATCCTATCTTTATTTTTGTGCTAGGGATGGGGATTTCTGGAGCAGCACTTGCTACTGTCTTAACACAAATCATTGTGTGTATTTGTATCGTCAAAGAATTTGGATTCGAGCGTGGTGATTTGTTATCGATTGAACGCGTTATGTTTGACTTAAAACTTGCCAAAGAAATTATCGTATTGGGATTGGCACCCTTTGCTTTAGAACTTGCAGCTGTATTTGTATCCATTACTTTAAATACGGCTTTGCTACGCATGGGGACACTCTATTCCTTATCGACCCTCACGATTGTCGTTAGCATCCAGCAACTCTTTACCATGCCAATCATTGGGATTGCACAAGGGATTGGACCGATTATTTCCTTTCATCATGGAGCAAAATCAAATCAAAGAAATCAAAAGATTCTATTGTTTGCCATTGCAGTATCACTGCTGTTTTTAATTGTTGGAACCATTGCAGTATTGTTTGTACCATCCTGGTTTATTGCTATCTTTACGAATGATTCCACCTTATTAGCAGAGAGTATTCCCGTTGTACAGATGGTTGTCATGACCTTACCACTCTATGCTATTTCTACGCTTGGTTATGTGTATGTGCAATCAATTGGGAATAGTAAAACAGCACTTGTACTTAGTTTGTTACGCCAATGTATTGCATATGTACCAATGCTTGTCATTTTATCAAAGTTTTTTGGTCTTATGGGTGTGTGGATGGCACAACCTGCAGCTGATGTTATTGCTGCTATCATAGTAGCCTTTATACTCTTCTTGCTCTTTCAAAGACAAGGGAAAAGAAGGGTGGACTATCCTATTTCCTAGGATTAAAATAAGGCTTTTTTAAAGGCTTTTGTTAAAATAGTGTTGATTTTGACCGAATGGATTCTTCGTTCGGTTTTTTTCTTGTGTTATCCCTATTTTTGGTTTAAAATTGAATAGCATTGGTAAGAAGGAGGACAGACTATGATATTTGAAAAAGATGAATTACAAGCGATTATTGCGCATAAAGATGTTGTAAGATTACGTGAAATATTTGATGAGTACAACATTGTCGATTTATCCGAGTTGGTCATGGAGCTGGATCTATCTGAGACCCTATTTATTTTTAAAACACTGAAAAAAGATGTTACAGCTGAAATTTTTACCTATCTACCACCGGAAATTAAGGAAGACTTGGTCTTAGCCTTTACCGGTCCGGAGATTCAGGTGATTTTACATAATTTATACAGTGATGATATGTTGGAATTTATTGAAGAAATGCCAGCAAACTTAGTAAAATATATCTTAAAAAAAGCAACACCATCCCAACGTAGTGAAATCAACTTATTGCTAAGTTATAAAGAAAACTCTGCGGGATCGATTATGAGTACCGATTTCATTACCTTAAAGGGGATGGATACGGTAGCAACTGCCTTGGCAAAAGTACGTAAAATTGGACGTAAGGCTGAAAATAATATGCATAGTTTTGTAACGGGACCGAATAAAGAATTATTGGGTAGTTTAACGCTACGAGATTTATTGTTCGTAGATGATACGTTACTTATTGAAGATATTATGGATACGGACTTGGTAGTCGTACATACACAAGATGACCAAGAAGAAGTAGTGAAGACCTTTGAAAAATATGATACTACCGTGGTACCGGTAGTAAACGATCAACATCGTTTGATTGGGATTATTACAGCCGATGATATTCTTGATGTTATTCATGAAGAAGCAACGGAAGATATGCAAAAGATGGCGGCGATTACACCACTTGAAGATGGATATTTGCAAACAAGTGTTTGGGCAATGAGCAAGAGTCGTGTGGTTTGGATGCTGATTTTGATGATTACAGCAACGATAACCCAAGCGATTATGGCAGGTTATGATAGTGTGATTCAAGCACAAACCATTCTATCGGCGTTTATTCCAATGTTAATGGATACATCGGGTAATGCTGGAAGTCAAGCAGCCACAATGGTCATTCGTGCCTTAGCAATGGGAGAAGTAACAACCAATGATATGTTGAAAATTTGGCGAAAAGAGGCCAGTGTTGCGATACTATGTGGTGGAGCAATGGGACTTGTGAACTTCTTGCGAATTCTAATTTTTATGAACAAAGTTGATATTACAACTTCGATGGTTGTTTCGTTAACGGTGTTTATTGTTGTATTGTTATCTAAAATTGTTGGTTCTACCTTGCCGGTAATTGCTGTTAAGTTAAAGCAGGATCCGGCGATTATGGCAGGACCGCTCATTACAACATTAGTCGATGCGATTAGTTTGTTTGTGTACTTCCAATTGGCTGTACGCTTTTTGATGTAGGAGGGTAGCAACATGGATGTAACAAAAGAACTGTTGGAACGCCTCGTACTTGGAAAAAAGGTGCATGCGTTACGCGAAATATTTGATGAATACAACATTGTCGATTTGGCAGAAGTTGTAGAACATATGAGTGTAGAAAATGTTCTATTTCTCTTTAAGATTTTACAGTATGATGTCAGTGGAGAACTGTTTTCCTATTTAGGACATGATATGCAAGAAGCTTTGATTACGTTGTTTACCGGACCACAAATCAAAGAAATTTTAGACAATCTTTACAGTGATGATATCTTAGAATTCATCGAAGAGATGCCTGCTAATATTGTGAAGTTTATTCTAAGTCATGCAACGCATGAACAAAGAACAGAAATTAATAAACTATTGAGTTATCCGGAAAATTCAGCGGGTTCTATCATGAGTACGGACTTTGTTAGTTTTGCAATGGATGATGATTTAGCAAAAGCACAATTAAAATTACGCCAACAAGTAAAAAATGCTGAGATGATTTCAATTTGTTTTGTCGAGGATAAATTCAATCGTTTGGTTGGGTATATTGAACTCTATGATTTGATATTTGAAAAACCGAATGAAATGGTTGCCGACATCATGGAGAGTGATGTTATCAAAGTTATGACGTTTGATGACCAAGAAGCGGTAGCGAAAAAATTCGAAAAGTATGACTTGAATGCCATTCCAGTTGTTAATGAAAAAAACAATCTGGTTGGTGTGATTACCATCGATGATATCATCGACGTTATCCATGAAGAGGTAACCGAAGATATGCAAAAAATGGCGGCGATTACGCCGACCGATGATTCGTATTTGGAAACCAGTGTCTTTGCGATGAGTAAATCTAGAATTGTTTGGTTGATGGTATTGATGATTTCCGCAACGTTTACAGGAAACATTCTAACAACATTTGAAGAAAGCTTAAGTGCTCAAATTGTATTGAGTACCTTTATTCCGATGTTGATGTCAACCGCAGGAAATGCGGGGAATCAGACTTCGACCATGATCATTCGTGCACTTGCCATTGGGGAAGTGAAGATGAGTGATATCGTGAAAATTTGGTGGAAAGAATTCAATGTTGCACTTATTTGTGGTGCGATTGTTGGGGTTGCCAACTTTGCCCGTATCCTTTTATTCTCTGGGAATATCGATGTGATGACAAGCTTTGTCGTTTCGCTAACCGTGGTGATTAGTATTATTACTTCCACTTTTATCGCTTCCACTTTGCCAATTGTAGCGGTTAAGTTCAAGCAGGATCCAGCGGTTATGGCTGCTCCACTTATTACGACCATCGTCGATGCGATTGTATTGTATATTTACTTCTTCTTAATTCAAATGTTTTTATTCTAGAATCGAGCAAACTCGATTCTTTTTTATTTGTCTTTGTAAAACGCTTACATTTGTGGCAAAATAGAAGTAGAGGGGTATAAAAATGAAGCGGAACAGCATGTTGACGATTTTTTTAAAGTATATCTTTGGTTATGTCGTTATTCCAAGTTTCTTATTTCTTTCCATTATGTTGTATTTTGTAATCGACTATACCTTGGAGGATACGAAAGAAAATTCGAATATGATGATAGAACAAATTACAAATGGAATTACACAGGACTTGTATTTTTTTGAATACATTAGCAAAAGTCTTGCAAATGATCCAATGTTGTTTGAAGCATTTCGTGCCTATGATGAAGGTACGTTATCCAATGTGCAACTGGATCATGCAATTTCACAATCGATAGGACACAGCAATCAGGTTTTAGGGATACACTTTCAATTGGAAAATGCTTCCAACTATATCTATCGAAGTCAAATATCGCAACATTATTTGCTTGAAGACATAAGTTATATTGATGATGAGGTTACTTATGTAAATAATTACATCAATCGAAATGATATTCATATCGCTTTGGGTTCAAAAAACCCTTACGTTCAACAAGTAACGTTGGCTTTCGAAAATAATTATTTAGATAAACAGCAGTTTATGACTAGCTTTGAGGACTATCGGTTGTTTGCTACAAAATATGATTCATCCTATAGTACTAAGAATCAAAAATTTGAATTTCTAAATAACAACTTATATTTTCATGTTGTACAACCTTTGGATGCTTTTGATTATCAAATTGTTGGTATTTTTAACTATAACCAGTTTTTAATGTTAATTGGTCAAATGTTTATGCTATCACTAAGCTTATTTGTAATCGTTTGTGTCTTTGTTGGTATCTTTATTTATCGTTATCGCAAGGAAGTGATTCTTCCATTGATGACTACCGTACAACAAGTGCAACAAGTGGGAAACCAAAGCAAATTAGTATTCTCATTTCCACAACAAAGAATCAAGGAAATAGCCGTATTAAATTCGAATCTACACATGATGTTGGAGCGAATTGTTGTACTCATAGAAGAAAATAAAATGATGGCAGATAAAAGGTTACGCTTGGAAATACGTGCGCTTCAAGATCAAATAACACCACATTTTATGTATAACACCTTGAATTCCATCCGAATCAAAGCGCTGTTAAACGGTGATGAAGCAAGTGCTGGATATATTAAAAATTTTGCAAGTATTTTGAAATCTACCTTAGATAACGGAAATGTACATACGATTCAAGATGAAATTCATTACCTTAGAAATTATGCTGAAGTTATGAAATTGCGCTTTGGGAGTCGTTTTCAAATTGAGGTACGAGGAGAAGCTGCGATTATGCAAGAGGAATTATTAAAGCTTATGGTGCAACCGTTAGTTGAAAATTCCATTTTACATGCTAATTCCGAACGTGAAAAACTTACGATTACCGTAGATTTTTTCGAACACGATGGGAATATCAAGATATCTGTATTAGATAACGGGGTTGGGATTAGTAAACAAGATATACAAGATATGTTATCTGGGCAAAAGAATGGGATTGGTGTATATAATACGAATCGCCGGATCCAATTGTTTTATGGAGAACAGTATGGGATACGCTATGAAAGTGGAGAAAATCAGTTTACCCAAGGGAAAATTGAAATACCAATGATCAAGGAGGGGGAGCATGCGTAACGTATTAATTGTAGATGATGAAGAGATAGTTCGCTTGGGATTAATGAAGTTAATTGATTGGGAGGCATATGGTTATGAAGTTGTTATGACCTGTGTGAATGGAAAAGATGCATTAACCTTTATACAAAACTACGATCAACCTATCCATGTATTGTTAACAGATTTGAAGATGCCACTGATGAGTGGAATTGAATTATTAGAAGCAATACAATCTCATCGATTCGAAATAGATGTTAAATTAGTGCTATCAGCACATGATGGATTTGATATGGTACGAGAAGCGTTTCTAGTTGGGGCAGATGATTATATATTGAAAAGTGTATATGAAGAAAAAGATATCATTCAGGCGATATCTCGTATTTATAGTACAAAAAATAAAGGAAATAGTTTATTAACTCCTGTTGAGTGGATTCAAGAATATGTAAAATCTCATTATCAAGAAGACTTATCATTAACAAAAGTAGCGCAAGCAATAGGGTATTCAGAAACCTACGTTTCTCACCTGTTTTCTCGTGAGTGCAATGAAACGTTAGTCGAGTACATATGTCGTATTCGAATCGAACGTGCTGCACACTTATTAAGAGAAACAGATTTAAAGGTTTATGAAGTGGCTGATCGCGTTGGCTTTTTAAGTGTAGAACATTTTTCGAGGAGTTTCAAGAAACTTACAGGTCAATCTCCATCACAATACGAATAACACAAAAATTGTCATGAAAATACAAAGATATATCATTCTAAAGATCTTTGTATTTTTTTATACTTAACTTATGGAGGACACAATTATGTTCAATACAAAAAAAATGATGAAAGCATTGATTGCAGGGAGTTTAATGTTAACTGCGGCAGCTTGTTCTTCGGGTAATGATACACCTGATACACAAGATGCAAACAAGATTACAATCTGGGCTTGGGATCCAAACTTCAATATTGATATTATGAACCAAGCAAAGGATCGCTATGTAGCGAAAGGTATGGATGTTGAAATTGAAATTGTAGATTTTGCTAAGGCAGATTTAGAACAAAAACTACATACTATTTTAGCGAGTGGATCAACAAGTGATTTGCCAGACGTTGTATTAATTGAGGATTATAATGCACAAAAATACTTACAATCTTATCCAGGTGCATTTGCAGATTTAAGCAATGATATTCCGTATAGTGATTTTGCACCATATAAAGCAGAAGTGATGACACTCGATGGAAAACAATATGGAGTGCCATTTGATTCTGGTGTAACTGGTTTATACTATCGACTAGATTTAGTAGAGGAAGCTGGCTACACGGAAGCGGATATGATGAATCTTACGGTAGACAAATTCTTAGAAATTGCGAAAGCAGTAAAAGATAAAACTGGAAAATACATGGTAAGTAATGATACAGGAGATTTAGGTTATATTCGTATTATGATTCAAGGTGCTAGTTCTTGGTGGTTTGATGATAGCGGTAACCCAAACTTTGTAGATAACGATGCTTTGCGTAAGACATTAGAGTTTAATAAACAAATGATGGATGATAAAACTGCGACACAACATAATGGTTGGGCAGAATTCTTAAAAGGTTGGAACTCTGGTGAAGTTGCAAGTGTAACAACGGGTGTATGGGTAACACCAAGTGTTGAAGCAGAGGAAAGTCAAAGTGGGAATTGGCGCGTAGCCCCAACTCCGAAATTAGATGCAAGTGGTGTGAATGCTAGTAATCTAGGTGGTTCGAGTTGGTATGTTTTAGATAAAGGTGCCGGTAGAGATACAGCGATTGCTTTCTTAAAAGATACCTTTACAGACGTTGAATTTTACGATCAAATTTTGATTAAAAATGGGGCCGTTGCAACATATAAAAACTCTCAAACAAGTGAAGCTTATAATCAAGAAATTGAATTCTTTGGTGGACAAGCAATCTTTGCTGATTTTGCAAAATGGATTCAAGAAATTCCACCAGTGAATTTCGGAATGTATACGTATGAAGCAGAAGATATTGCGAAAGCAAAACTACAAGATTATTACAATGGTAAAATCTCATTGGATGACTATCTGAGTGATGTTGAAAGTCAGGTAAAAGCACAAATTAATAACTAAGGTGCAAAAGACAAGGGATCTCAGGATCCCTTTTTTTAAGAAAGCGAGAATAATATGAAAAAACATCGTGGAGCAAATGAAAAGAATCGAGCAATCTATGGAAAGGTCTTTGTTAGTGTTGCGGCAATCTTAATAGCAATTTTGGTGTTTTATCCAACTATCCAAGCGCTCATACTATCCTTTCAAACGGGGATTGGTATTGTAACGAAATTTGGTGGTCTTACCAATATCAAACGACTATTCACAGATCAAATGTTTATCACTGCACTCCAAAATACACTTTTATTTTTGATTATTCAAGTACCTCTTATGATTGTATTAGGTCTAGTAATTGCAACATTACTGAATAATCCAAAGCTAAAGTTTAAAGGGATTTATCGGACTGCTATCTTCTTACCATGCGTAACCTCTTTGGTAGCCTATAGTGTTTTATTTAAATCTATTTTTGCAGTTGATGGTGTGGCAAATGCTTTTTTATTGAACTTGCACCTTATCCAAGAACCAATCAAATGGTTATTGGATCCCTTTTGGGCAAAAGTTACCATCATTCTAGCAATCACATGGCGCTGGACTGGCTATAATATGATTTTTTACTTAGCCGCTCTGCAAAATGTTGATTACTCAATTTATGAGGCAGCACGTATAGATGGCTGTTCTAAGTGGAAAGAATTCTTCTATATCACTGTACCAATGATGAAACCAATTATTTTATTAACGGGAATCATGTCGACGATAGGAACATTACAGCTATTTGATGAAGTAGTAAATATTACGGGGGGAGGTCCTGGAAATGCCACGCTTACAATCTCTCAGTATATTTATAATTTATCCTTCCGGTTTACCCCTAACTATGGTTACGCAGCAACAGTCTCGTTTGTGGTACTTATTATTGTAGCAATCCTTGCTTATTTCCAATTTAGGATGATCGGAGACAAAAATGACTAAACAATTAAAGAAAATAAAACAATTACCTGTTTATCTATTTCTAACAGTGATTTCCTTTCTTTCCATCTTTCCTTTCTACTGGATGATTGTAGGATCTACAAATTTATCCAAAGATATTACACTAGGAAAATTAAGTTTTGGAAATGAGCTTGTCCAGAACTTTATCAAATTAAATGAACTTGTAGATTTACAACAAATACTATTTAACTCGTTCAAAATATCGGTAGTTACAACAGTATTGGCGCTACTAATCACCTCGATGGCAGGATATGGCTTTGAAGTATATCGAACCAAACAAAAGGATCGATTATTTGGGGTATTAATGTTATCCATGATGTTACCCTTTGCAGCTATAATGATTCCGCTATTCCGGTTGTTTTCCCAATGGGGCTTAATGAATAATCATATTGCGGTGATTCTGCCTGCATTATCCACAGCCTTTCTAATTTTCTTTTTTCGACAAAACACGAAGTTCTTTCCCAAAGAATTATTGGAGGCGGCTAGAATTGATGGATTATCTGAAGCGCAATCTTTTTTGCGGATTTATATTCCATCAATGAAATCCGCATATGCAGCAGCTGCGATCATTACCTTTATGACGAGCTGGAATTCTTTTTTATGGCCGTTGATTGTTCTTACAACGGATAAGAAGAAAACACTCCCTCTAGTGATTTCTTCTTTGTCTTCGGCTTATGCACCTGACTTCGGGGTAATTATGGTTGCAATTATTATTTCGACGATACCGATGATACTCATCTTCTTTGCACTACAAAAGTACTTTGTTGCTGGAATGGTAGGATCTGTCAAATGATGCATGTAGAACAATTTTGTTATCACCAAAATTTAGATAACTTATCTATCAATACCTTGCCGGCAGAAGAAATACTAAAGCCTACTACCACGATTCCCATCCTATTGGATGGAGTGTGGCAATTTGGATACTATGATAGTTTAGCTCATGCAAAGGAATATGGCTTTTTAACTACGACGAGCATTCAGGTACCTAGCAATTGGCAGATGCATGGATTTGGACAACAACAGTATTCTAATATTCGATATCCTTTTCCGTATCTTCCACCAGCAATACCGAAGAAAAATCCGTTGGGTATTTATCGGCGTAGTTTCAAAGTGAAAAAACGTTTGGGTATGCGCTATGAACTACGTCTAGAAGGTGTCGATAGTTGTGCCTATGTATTTGTTAATGCGTGTTTCGTTGGTTACTCAACGATATCACATGCTCAACATTGTTTTGAAATTGGTGAAGAGCTTGTCGATGGTGATAATACAATCGAAATCGTTGTGTTTCAGTGGAATGCGACAAGCTATCTTGAAGATCAAGATAAGTTTCGGATGAGTGGGATTTTTCGTTCGGTTACTATTTGGCAACGCCCTAAAAATGGAGTTCGATCCTATCGAATTTCTACTACTGAATCAAAACTATCTCTGAAGTTGGATAAAGAGGAAGAGGCAACACTATCCTTATATGATCAAAACGATATTTTAATTAAAGCAAACTTTCAAAAAGCTATTGAGCTTGCAATTGAGCATCCAAAGCTTTGGAGTGCAGAGTACCCGTATTTGTATCGGCTTGTAATCGAGGTAGCAGGAGAAGTTTTTGAAGAGCTCATTGGTTTTCGAACCATTCATATCGAGCAAAGTGTTGTGTTGTTCAATCATGAACCATTAAAATTACAAGGAGTAAATCGGCATGAATTTCAGGCAAAGAGTGGGTATGTAATGAACAAAGAAGACATTAGAAGAGATCTACTTTTAATGAAACAGCACAACATTAATGCGATACGTTGTTCACATTATCCAAATTCTCAAGATTTTTATGATCTTTGTGATGAACTCGGTTTCTATGTAATGAATGAGGCAGATTTAGAAATACATGGGACTACAACTACTTATGGAGGTAGTCAAGAAGAAACATTTGGATGGATAGCACAAGATCCACTTTTTGAAGAGGCAATTCTTTCTCGTGTACAATCTATGGTATATCAATCTCAAAATAGGACGTGTGTGCTATTTTATTCTTTAGGCAATGAAGGTGGTTATGGTAAAAATTTCGAGTTAGCAAGCGCATGGATAAAAGCTTATGACACGACTAGATTAACGCATTATGAATCGAGTGTTTGGACTACCGGACAACATCAAAATGATACAACGCATTTGGATGTCTACTCTAGAATGTATCCTCCACTGGAAGAAGTAGATGCTTACTTACAAGAAGAACCGGCGAAACCTTTGATATTATGTGAGTACTCACATGCTATGGGCAATGGTCCAGGTGATGTTTATGACTATCAAACTAGAATTGAACAATATCCTAGTTTTACTGGAGGCTTTATATGGGAGTGGTGTGATCACGCTATTTATAAAGGATTAAGTAAATTAGGAGAAGAAATCTTTTTCTATGGTGGTGATCATGGTGAAGAACTACATGATGATAATTTCTGTTGCGATGGATTGTTAGGGCCAAATCGGATTCCACATCCAGGGTTATTGGAAGTAAAGTATAATTTCAGTCCAATCAAGATTACATGGAGTAAAAAGCAAATGGAAGTTCATAATCGCTATTTGTTTACACCGTTAACGGATCGTTTTGAGTTTGTTTTTATAGCAAAAGATGCAAATCAAAATAAATATGAGTGGTCAATATTGGGAACTGGACAACTCCCAAATACGAAACAAACGTATGGCTTAGCGATACCAAGTAATGCAGTTAGTTTACTCGTTAAAGTATTTGATCGCAAACCTTCATTTCAAAATGAAACGATGCTAGTTATCCAGTCACAATACCTATTGAAAGATAATATACCAGAATTTAAGAAAGTGAATCAAGAAAGTAGCGTAAACGTGAAACATGATTTTGAAACCATTACTGTATCGAACCAAAATATGGAAGTTAATATTGATGAAACGAATGGTATGATTAGGAGTATGAAGTATCGAGGGAGAGAACAACTAGTAAATCCGATGGAGATTTGTATATGGAGAGCTCCAATAGATAATGATAAACCTATGTTGGATGAGTGGATGGCAGCTGGATACCATCGATCAAGAGCAATTATGCAGGGCGTTCAAATCGAACAATCGGGAAATACAAAGATAGTATGTAATGGGTATATAGTAGCCAATGCTTTGCAACCAAGTATAGAACTCGAAATAACGTATGAGTTTACTAATAAGGGAACTATTCATATCTATGGTAAGGCGAAACGAAAAAAAGGTTTCCCTGTATTACCACGGCTGGGAATTGTATTTCCACTCCATAAAGATTTTGATCGACTTTCTTATTATGGGTATGGACCAGATGAAAGCTATGTTGATAAACATCGAGCAACTTATTTGGATTGGCATGAAGAGTCAATTAGCGATATAAAGATGCCTTATGTGAAACCACAAGAGTTTGGATCACATTGGAATACTTCTTGGTTAGAATTAAAAAGCAATCAACAAAGTTTAGAAGTAAAAGGTGCAAGCTTTTCGTTTCATACATCTCATTATGGAATAGCTCAGCTAAGTCATGCATCGCACAACTTTGAATTGGAACATGAAGATGTTACCTATTTGCATATAGATGCAGGAATGCGCGGTTTAGGGAGTGCGATTTGTGGTCCTAAATTACAAGAAAAGTATGAACTGACTACTACCATTAACTTTGACTTTGAACTAAATTTAACGTAATACATAAAAAAACCTTTTCGATTGTTCCATAGTTGGACACGAAAAGGTTTTTCATTTGTGCATTCACTTTTTATCAATGCACATGAACAAAAGCTATTTTGCTTCTTCTTGTTTCAACATTACAACATGGTGTTGGAATGGGATTTCAATACCATGGGTGTCAAATGCATGTTTTAAAGCGATGCGAACATCACTTAGCATAGCAATACCACTTCCTGCATCTGCGGTATGGAATAGCACTTTTAAGACCATGGCGCTATCACCAAACGCATGCAAGCGAACATTAACACGAGGTTGATTATCTGCGATTTCAGCTTCACTACGAATATCGATAAAGCTAGGGTGCTTTATGATAATATTGGAAATCAGATCCATGGCTTGATGTAAGTCTGATTCATAGGCAATTCCGATTTCTAAGAAGTTTCCTTTGATCCCATTGGTAATCGATAAGTTTTCCAATACACTTTTATTGATAACAGAGTTTGGTACGACAATTTTCGTGTTCTCAAAGGTAGAAATGATGGTGTGACGTAGACTAATATCTTCAACATACCCTGTTAGGTTGTTTTCAGAGATTTTAATCAAGTCTCCAATACTAAATGGTTTAAACATTGTAATAAAGATACCACCGACCAAATTGCTTACCGCTTCTTGGGCAGCAATACCGGCAATCAATACGATAATACCAGATGCTCCAGCTACGGATAACGCAACACTTTTTAGTGGAATGATGAGTAAACTACAACTATAAATGGCTAAACCGTAGATAAATCCACCAGCGATACGCACTAAGAAAATGCTTGCATCTCCGAATTTACGTAGAATGATTCTACGAATGGCTTTTTTTGTAAAATAGGCAACGAGTAGGATTAGAATCCAGGTAATGATAGTTGATAATAAACCTAGTTCAAAAAAGCTACTTCCAATTGCGTTAATTTGATTATATATTTCCGTCATGTTACTTCCTCTCTCACACAGTCTATTATAACAAATCCTTGAATATTGTACATCAAAGGTAAATAAGTAAAATTGTGGGATACCGTTGAAACGAGTGGGAAAAGGCATATAATGATATATATAGTCGAGGTGTTTAGATGGAAGAAGTACGGAGTAAAAAACTAAAAAAACGTTACCTACCAAAAGGAAATACCGCAGTAGCAAAAGTCGACATCAAGCCAGTAAAAGCACTGTATGTCTTGTTTTTTATGGGGGTGGCACTGTTTCTATTGTCCAACTATTTTGTTGGTGGTTTGGTCATTGCGTTTTGTTGTTATGCCTTATTTTTTACAAGCAACAAGCATATGATTGAGTTTTACGATACGTATGTCCTATTTTTGGATCCACAGAGTGAAGATTACTATTTGGTATTTTATAACGAGATTCTCACCTGGAAGTACCATACGAATCGTAAAGGGGTGGACTATATTGAAATCAAGCTTGTAAATCACGAAGCATTACGCTTTGTGGGTTATGACAAAGCCAAGGTATTAAAGCAATTCCGTAAATTTGTTCCACAACGTGTGGAAGGTACGGTACAAGAAGAAGTAAAAATGTAGATGGGAGATCATATGAATACGTTAAAAGAAACTGTGAAAGCACAGTTAGCAGGAAAGCAATACACGTTATTAGCTATTTTATTGGGAATCAATGCCTTTAATATTTTAGTTCGCTTTATGAGTGTTGCATTTATGGGGACCACTTCGGTGACAGCACAATTTGCAAGTAGCGCATTGAGTTTTGTAATTGCCTTTTTAAATGGAGCCATTTGGTTTGTGTTCCTACAAGTAGCGAAAAACAAATCTTATGCAGTAAAAGATTTAAACATCACTTTCCCAAAGGTGTTATATTTAATTTTATGTAGTTTTATTGTTGAGTTTTTAGTGCTTGGGATTACTTATGGTCTTGTCTTACTTATGACCATGATTCCATTTGCGTCGATTTTGGTTTTGTTTATTACACCATTTATTTCAATTTTGGTGATTCCTTTGAATGGGATGATTGCCTTCCAAATTGCAGAAGGATCTGTTAAAGTGTTCCAAACGGTACGCAATGCATTATCTTGGGTGAAGATGAGCGTACGTCCTTGTATTTCAGCTGTGTTACCATACTTTGTATGGATCATGGTATTTGCGATGTTACAACAAAGTATCTACTACAATATTTTCTTGGATAGTAGTGTTACAAGTATTTACAATGTATTTGATTTGTTGTTGCAAGGAAGCACAGGGTGGACAAATTTTGGTATTTGCTTTGGCTTAGAAATCTTAAGTTTATTAGGAAGTTGTTATTTCTTGGTTCGCACGTATACTACGATTGCAAACCTATATTTACAAATCAAAGAAGGTACAATGTAAGATTGGCGATAGCCAATCTTTTTTGTGTGACAAGCAGTCATACAGTATGATATTCGATATAGGTAGACCAACCTTAAGAACTCAAGAAAACTAAGGGTAGCTAGAAGAATATCAATCTTATAGGGGAGAATTACCCCGACCACCAAGGGCGCAA
>JBOFMT010000103.1:0-11272 GCA_051658525.1 Erysipelotrichaceae bacterium
GTTTTATTAGCTTGATTGCTTTGTTTCTATTTTCTATCAGAGCATTGTTCATTCGTCTTTGATCTAGTGATGGAATTTGAATAAAGGAGTTTATGATCTCCTGTTTCCAGTTTTTAAGCATGGTTGAAAGTTCTTTAAACATACGCTTACAGTAGTTTAGTAATTTCAATCATTTTATGCATAAATGTACCGCCTTAACGTACAAAAAAGACACCATATTCTTCTTGTACAGCCTCAGCATAACATGGGTGGTAATTAGTGGTATCACTAAGCGTCACTGTGGTACCCAAACTCCGAAGAAGGGTTGCTCTTTCTCTGACGGAGAGGTCCATACAATCAACGAAAACATTTTAACAGCAGATGCTACTTATATCATATAAAAAAATGTAGTGAAAGTACCTCGAGATAATTAGGTTACCTTTTTTTTTGCTTACAAAAAGACAGTTTTTGCTAGAATTGAGGACAACTTCATAATTTTTTCTTTTTCATATAGATTTATTAACTACAAGTGATAAAATTTAAGTTGAGTAATCGCTTACAGTTGTGACTTGTACATAGTAGAGACGTTTTAGCATAAATAAAAAATGATTCTTATTCATATAAACCATGCAATATAGCAATAATTCTTTGCAAAAGTACTGACAAATAAATGAAATAAATATGAAAGGCGGAGTTGAATATGATAAACAAAAGAGATAGTTTTTCAAGTAAAGTAATTTCTTTTTACTATAAGGATTTAGAAAATATATATAGTGCAACAAATAGTCGTTTTGGGTCATACAGTGGAACAATAAATCTTAAAGTAGACAAAAAGTTAACGTGTTATACATGTGTTAAAACACTTGTATATTCTTATGAAGATCGAGATGATGAAGTGATTTCATCGTTTTTTGAACAAAATCAATTTGATTTTTATGACACAATACATATTGATTTCAGAGAAATAGGTAAATGTATTATTCTACTCCTACAAGAAGACAGAGTAAATGCGTATTTCTATAAAAATGAGCAAAAGTTTTTTTTACCATCGAGTATACAATACCTCAAATTTAAAAAAATCGAAATATCTTCCTTTTGTTTTAATTTTGAAAACGGTTGTCCTATATCAAAGCAAAGCAGGCAATATCTTGAAACTTATAAGAAGTACCATGAACAAGAAATAGATAGATTGCAAGAAAAGCAAGATAGCACATTTGTAGAGATTGATAAATCTTTTTTTTGTATCTATCACCAATACTTCCGAATGCTCGGCGTGGATAATACCCTTGTCCTTCCCATTACTAATAAAACACAAAAATATAAAAAAATACTGTTAAAAATCAAACACTTAACAAAAGAAGAGACGAAAACATTTTCAAAAATATCGTCATCAGGACTATCGCAAGAGGAGTTTAGTCTGTATACCGATCAATTACTCGATGATGGAATAGAACTAGAAAACGGAATGAATTTATTATTGTTAACTTTTGAAGAAGATGACATAGATAAAGAAAAATTTATTTCTGAGGTTCTTAATGTTGAAAATACTAATATCCGAATTGTTCAAGACAATAAAGGTGAAATTGTACAACTGCAAAAAATCGTACGTGCTATTGATCAAATCTTATCCGGTACTTTCGTTAATCCAGATTTGGTAAATATGATATGTAGCAATGAAATTATGGAATACTATGAACAAAAAAAGCCTTTTGACTTTGATATTCAGGAGTCAGAGTTATATAAGAAATACCCAAATTTGAAAAATAACATAGAACAATGTATTTGTGTAGAGAAAATTTTACATATGGAGGCGGAACAAATGCCTCTCATGTTAGTCCAGGGGCCTCCTGGTACAGGGAAAACAGAATTGATATTAACTGTGATAAGAGAGCTATCAAAACGGAAGAAAAATGTGTTAATTAGTTCTAATGTACATGTAGCTTGCAATAACATCATTGAACGCTCCAAAAATGACAAAGAACTCATCATAAAGCGATATAGTTCATTGTATGATGAAGCGAAATATCAAGAAGAGTTAACTGAAAATCAAACAAGATATGTAAAAAATCAAGTTTTAGAAGGGTTTACATATAAAGGTAGAGTAATTGATTCTAATAGTCAAATGATTGAATTAGAATCGAAATTAGAGCAACTTGATGGTGAACTTGACTTGATTGAAAGTAAATTGCAAACATTTCAAGATAAGAATCATAAATATATAAATTATTTACAACAATTGGAACATTTGAAAAAGAGTATAAAAGATGCAGAATGTGAAATTGAGCGACATACAGATAAAAAAATTGACTTGCTAGACCGACATCATACAATAAATGATGAAAAGCAACAAGTAGAAAATGATATTCACATGATTGATGAAAAAATAGAGACCCATAAAATAACTCAGTCGCACATTAAGGAACAAATTACTCTAGACAATAACGAAATAATGACGGAAAGAATAATACTTGAAAAAAATATAGCTGATAAAGATGCATTCATTTCGTATATTGATAATCATGAAACTTTACTTGAAGAATGTATTGATAGGATAAAAAAGTTAAATGATGAACTTTCTTTACTTAAAAATTTAAGCATTAGTGAACTAAGAAATTTTGTAGTGAAGACAAATGAGCATGAGTATACAAATATCATAAATAAACACTTCATGAGCGAATATCTAGATAGCTTAAAACTTGGAAAACTATTTACCATAGTTAAACATGACGTTGCCACATCAAATATTGAAAAACTGACAAAAAAAACAGTAGAAGAACTATATTACAATATTGAGCAAATTTATGCAGTAGATGGAAAATTTATTAAAAGTATAAACGAATTGCATCAGTATTATGACTTAACAGCTATTAGTAAGTTAGGTTTGTACTTAGGGTTTAATAGCACCATCTCAACTAAAAGTTTGAAAGTGTACAAAACTGCACTTATTGATACATGTAAAAGAGTCTATTATAATAAACAGATTTTTATTGAAGACATATTGAAAGATATAAATGAACAACGACTTATTGACATTATTCAAGGTGCGAATGACAAGATTAGAGAATTTGAAAAAGAGATTGAGAAAATAAACGCAGATAAACGTGATAAAACAAGAATAATTTATGAGTTTGAACAAAATATTCGAAATAGCGAAAATAAAATACAAGCTATTGTTCGAACTAAGAGAAAAAAAGAAGAAGATTTTTATAAGGAAATAAGATGTTCAAACGAAGAGGAAAAAAACAAACAAAGCGAAAATCAAAAATTAAAAAGTTTAAATGGTAAATTGACTGAATTTGTTAATAATGTAAACGTTCTAGATAATGATATTGAAAAATTAGAAATGGAAAATAGCGAACATTACGAGCAGATAAAAGAAATACAAGAGAAGATTAGTATACTAGCCTTTCACAAAGGCGATCATAAGAACAACATAGAGCAAGAATATAATTTGATTGAGGCAGAGATTTCCACATTAAAAAAAGAGAAGCAAAACGTCACAGATGCACTATTTAATATTAAATCGAAGCTCAGTGAAATTAACGAAACAAGTGAAGAAACACGAAAATTATTGTTTGAATATGCAAAAGAACTAGGGGAACTGAGTGAGAAGTCATCTGCAGAAGTTGTAGATGCAATGTCTTGCAATAGTGGAGTTTTTAAGAAGATGTTTGAAAATACGAGTCATGCGGAGGGTTCCATAGTATCTATGACAACAAGTCAAATTTCTCAGTATTTTTCAAGAGCTAATAATTTTAATTTTGACTATGTAATTATTGATGAAGCGAGTAAATGTAATTTTCAGGATTTGGTAATTTCTTTACCAAATACAAAACATCTAGTACTAATTGGAGATTATATGCAATTGGAATCAAATACTGAAAAATATACAAGTTTAAGCGATTCAGTGAAATCAATTTTTCAAAATGAAGAAGTATGGAATAGGATGAACGTATCACCATTTTCTTCCTTACTACATCATATTTTAAGAAGTCATATTGATCGAAATAGTTCTGTACATGACTTAGATTCAACGTTATCTGTACTAAAACGGCAATATAGAATGAACAAAGGTATTTTTGATTTGGTGTCTCCGGTATACTCTATCTATAAAGGATTTTCAATTATCGATGAAAAAAATACTTCTTCAAATGATTTATTAGTTTTGCAAGTTTCTGGTAATGAAGAAGGAGAAAAACAGTATAAAAACACAGGTGAAATTCTTGCTGTTTCAAATATTATTAAACATGTATATGAAAACAAACATCAGATAAATACCATTAAGTCAATTGGAATCATCACAGGTTATCGTAGGCAAGCAAACGAATTAAATAGAGCTATTAAAAGATTAAAATTAACGGATCATTTTAAAATAGAGATTGGCACGATTGATAGGTTCCAAGGTAAAGAATTTGATTTAGTTATACTAAGTATGGTAAGAACACAAAAAATTGGATTCTTAAAAGAAATACGAAGAATGAATGTTGCGGTTTCTAGGGCCAAAAAACACTTGGTCATTGCTGGCAACTTTGCAGAACTAAATAAAATCGCACAAATGGAGTTGCAGCGACACAACACTGCTATTCATGATAGACTTGGTAAAAAGAAAAAGGCACATGTATTAAATCATGAAACTAGATATGTATTGAAATACATGATTCCAAGTTTGTTTAATAATCGCTCGATATTTCTTTCAAACGACGAGTCTGCAAAGCATATCATTGACATGATAAAGGAGACAAATAATGCAACCAATAACATATTCTAGAAGCCATATGGTAAGTTTTCAAATTTATCAAGTTAAGATAGGTGGTATCCAATTACTTAAAAGCCAAAAACTGACATTGTATCAAAAGTATATTATTTATCTACTGAATATCGGAGTAAATGCTAAAAACCGAACAGAATTGATAGAAAAAATTTCTCGATTTTTAAACTTAAAACAAGCAATAGTGCAAGAATTTATAAATTTGCTTTTCGACTTGAGATATATTTTGTTTGACGGTAGTAGCGAATATAAGTTATCTCAACGATATGAATTAATACTCGATGAATCTAATAGAAATATGCTAGGCCATGTAACAAAAGCTGAAAAAGCAGTAGATGGTATTTACATGATAGACCAGCTGTATCAAACGTTTACAAAAACAGATTTGAATAAGTATGGGTTCAAACAAAATCATATTGAGGGCGAGAACTTGATTGAAATAAATAAGACAATTAAACATAACTTTAGTAAGTATTTTGTACGTGATAGTATCGAGAAATTTATTGTTGAAGAAAGTGGTCACTTATATAAGTTAGCTGAAAATTTCAAGTGCAAATTCGAAGAGGTAATAGCACTTTATAAAGTCGATGTAAATTGTAAACGAGTATATGAGTATAAAGATGGAGTTTCTAAAGTTGTGGATGTTGTATTTGATGGAGAGATGATACCTGAACTAGTCCAGTTACAAAAAAGAGAAGATGTTTACGATACTGAATTACCTTTGTTTATTCAAGATGCCTACGAAAGAATTAGAAAACTGGCAGCGAATCAAAATAGTATTGATAATAAGAAAATAGAGCAGGAAGATTTACTACTCGAAATAGTACAATTGGAAAATCAAGTAGATAATGACAAGCGTGAATTAAAAAATATCGAGAACCACCATGTTGATTCGCAAGTAGCGACTAGGAAAAAGCTAGTTGCTACAGAAATAGAGGCTAAACAAGAATTAAATAATAGTATTAATAAAAAGAATAAAAAAATTAATGAAAAAACTACTGAATTAAATATCTCTGAAAAAAAATCACGGAAGCTCGAAGAAGAAATCAAAGAAATGGTAATTGAAATGAATACCATACTTCCTGAAATTGCGAAGGTATATGATAAGTATTTAGAAAGCAAAATAGGTTGTAAAATATTATCAAACAAAATTAGAGAAATTTGTGTTCTTACTTGTGATATGATTGAACAATCAAATTTAGAGAGTTATGATGAATTTGAGAATACGATGCAAAAATCGAAGGATCTATTTAAACAAACCTTGAAAGTGATATTTAGTGTAGCCTTGAGTAAGTCATTAAAAAACTTAGTAGATGTTTACGATGAAAGTAATATTGTTACATATGAGAGTAAGTTGAAAAATAAAAACGTAAGATCAGGTGTATTACGTAATTTGAAAACATTCCACCGCTTAAGCAATTCTTATGGACATATAAATGATGATGGTATTACGAAAACTTCCAATAAAGAAATCATTGAATCCTTTAAACAAGATGAAGTTAATAGAAGACGAATAGTCTTATCTGCTCCCATCCAATTTTTATTGCAACTCGAATTGAGTAGTAAAGAATTAAAAAATATCGAAATAAAATTTAACGATAACTAAACTTATAGTTACAGTCATTGTTTATGTAATGACACTATAAAGAAAGAGGATGACAATGAAAAATATTGATGAATTTATTGCTTCTTTATTTCGAGCAAATATCGATGATATGGGAATGGATTGGGCATATGATCATTGTGGTGCTTGTCTCAATATACAAAATGGTGATGCTAGAATGGAAAACGGACACATTAAATAGAGACAAATGTTACCTTTATAGAAACAATAGTTGTATCTCAAAGGGGAATGAAGCTTATGAAAAAACACGATAAAGAATTTTAATTAAATGCTGTTAACTATTACTTGAATCACAAAGAGCTTGGGATATTGGTCCCGATATGAGTCCAGATTGGTGTATTAAAATTATTGAAAAAGCAAAAAGAAGAAGAAAACTTGATAACGCTATTATTCTACAAGTCGATCGAGCTGTACAATATACTTCGAAACGATTTATTGAAGCAAATAAAAATGACATAACTATGAGTTATTCAAAAAAAGCAACACCGTGGGATAATGCAGTAATTGAGTCATTTCATGCACTAATAAAGCGTGAATGGTGTTTTTACGTGTGAATCTTGTGGTACGACGAACTGGGCTGCTGCCAATCAGGATTACTATGATGAAGACGAAGATGATTCCTGGCTTTGTGAAGCATGTGAAAACTATGATGAAGATGCGGAAGAAGAGGAAGATGATGATTATGAGTTAGAAGAGGATGAAACGGGTGAAGGTACAATCGTTTACGTGTTTGATGACGAATCGTAGGCTGATAGGTAAGTGACATGAAAGAAAAAGGTGTTGAAAGTTTAGTAGAAGCTCTGCTTTGTAGTAGAGAAAGCTTAGCAGCGTATGAGCAGTATCATAAGCTTGACCTAACAAATCAAGATAATGAAGCAATCCTTACACAAATAGGGTTTTGTACTGCTTGTCGTAGGTGGTATCGTATCTATGAGATGGCAGGCTTTGATGTTTGTTTAAACTGTATGCACTATTTAAGATGATAAAATACATAGTCATCGTACGATATTGTAGAATTATTCATTATCTTTTACTAAGTTCTGTAGTGCAATAAAAATGTGTAAGCCTACTCAAATATTAACCTACAAAATTGCATTTTTTTTGAATATCAGGTTAATGCATGGTATAATATAATCATAAAATTGAGGTGATCATGATGTCAATTATTGTAGACGAATATAAAATGTTGTTGGTTGAAAAAAACAAAATAGAACATATCCTACCATCGCTTCCAAAGGGGTATATTTCTAAAAAAGCAATCAATAAGAATACGTATTATTATTTCCAAACTAAAGTAAATGGGAAAATTCAAAGTAAATATTTAAAGAAAGAAGAACTTGATACCTACGTAAATCAGGTAAAGCTTTTAAAGCAGTACAAAAAAGAATTACCAATACTAGAAAAAAGAATAGCTGAATTAGAACAGGCAGCAAAGCTAATCAATAAAAAAACGTTTCTTGATTTACTGCTTTTAAAAAATACAGAAGGTATGGATAGTTTGAATCCAGTACAAAAAGAATTGAGTATATCCTTCGCAACTGCAATGAATGCAATTGAGGGAAATGAAATAAGCAAGAAAACCGAACGTAATATTGAGAGATGGAAAGAAGGAAAAAAGTCATTTTCATCGATTTTTAATGAAACCCTCGCAATGTACGGTTTCAAGGAGAAGT
This sequence comes from Erysipelotrichaceae bacterium, assembly GCA_051658525.1. Taxonomy (GTDB): domain Bacteria; phylum Bacillota_I; class Bacilli_A; order Erysipelotrichales; family Erysipelotrichaceae; genus JBOFMT01. Next base: position 8,045 of record JBOFMT010000103.1, read on the forward strand.
AAAGGTGCGAGATCCCTATTTATATGAAGATGTAGATGTTTTGATTAATCTTGCTAATATTAAGGATCATGAAATCTTGCGTAGGGCTGAGGCAGATATCAGTAGTTTGGCAATGCTAGCAATATATCATCATCCATACCACAAATTTGATATGGAAACATTGCAAGATATTCACTTAGGAATATTTGGTCAAATTTATGATTGGGCAGGTAATTTTAGAACCATACAGATGATTAAGTCTGAGGATGTAATTGGAGGCGATAGTGTAAGGTACAGTGAACCTAAACACATTAAAAAGGAACTTCAACTGATTATGAAGGAAGTAAATAAGCTTAAGCTTACAGATCAAAATAAAGAAGAAGTTGTTTTTAAATTAGAACGTATTATTGCAAAGATTTGGCAAATACACCCGTTTAGAGAAGGAAATACACGTACCTGTATTGTCTTTGCAGTTTTACTTGCGAATGCCTTAGGATTCAGTGTGAATAATGAGCTGTTTAAACGAAATTCAATCTATGTAAGAAATGCTTTGGTTTGGGCTAGCCAAGGGATGTATGCAAGACATGAATATCTAGAAGCTATTTTTATGGATGCTATCTTAGGTGATACAACCGCAACGAATCAGGAACAAGTTGCTTTAAATCGAAACTATGAGCAATTAGGTAATTATCATATCAACGATTATATTGAGAGACCACACCAGTATGTGAAGGAGAAAAACAAATAAACCTTAACAATAATTGATGAAAAAACCAAGGTTTATGATAGGTGCACAAACAACCTAACACAATTCGCTGTAAATACTTTCTTTTCTTATTTATATTGATTACAATGAAGAAAAGACACAGGTGGTGCAAGATGGAACAGAACAATCAAATGATCATTCAAGCATTATTAAAATCAAACTTATCACTATCAACTTACCAACAAACACATAAAATAAGCTTTTCAATGGATGATAAAGAAGAGATCTTCTCTCAAATCGGGTACTGTAACGCTTGTAAGAAATGGTATCATATTTACGATATGGAAGGCTTTGATGTTTGTTCTAAGTGTATGCACGTATTTTGAGTAGTATTCATAATATCTGAGACTCTAAGGGTCTCTTTTTTTGTGCTTATAACACATTGTTGTATAAAATGTGAACGTCTCATTTGCATTTTTTATGAGCATAGGTAAAATATGATTAAGTTTGTACACCGAAAAGAAACAAACTAACAAGATATCTAGTGTTTCTTTGCAGAAATATAACGGATTATATAGACATAGAACTATTTTGTGCAACTCACACAATTATTGTTTCGATAGGAATCGTATACTTAGTAGTAGGAAAGTTCAAATAGTAATTCAATGGGAAATTTTAATACTAGATAATAAGAATATTCAGGGATACGTATTTTGGTATTTTAAATGGATTGAACCAATATGACTATACTTTTTGTAGAGAGAGGGGGACTTTATGAAAGAAGAAATCAGTGTTGTTGTAACACTACAACATGCTTCAGTGGAGTGTGAACGCTTATTAGAATCACTTAAAAAGCAAGTTTTTATAGATGTTTGTTTTTATTTGTGTTGTGATTCAGATCCTGCTCTATTGGATTTTGTGGAAACTAGCGTTATGGAAGACGAACGCTTTATTTTAATCAAAGGGAATCAAAATGTTGCTTCTGCTCGTAATCAGGCAATAAAGTGTTGTAAGGGAAACTATCTTAGCTTTTTGGATGAAGTGGATTGGGTCCATAGTGAGTGGTTATCCATACTATATGCATTGCTTACAACCAAACGGCTGGATATTGCGATGAGTTATCGGGCTTGTTTTGATGAAGCAAGACAAGTGATGGAGCACATGCATCCACATGCTAATATACAAACCTTTACCCCATTACAAGCTAGTACTGCGCTCTACTCCAATTGGGAGTTGCATATGTCACGTTTACGTGGCAAATTATTTAGTTGCCGAGTACTAGAAGGTTTTACATTTGATGAAACAACCCTACATGTAGATGAAGCCTTGCTGTATCGATTGCTATATGCTAGTAATGGAGTGGTTTGTACAACACAACCTTTGTTGTATGGAGCACGTTCAAAAGAAGAATATACAGCTTCCTTTGAGAGTGATATGAATTTATTAGAAATCTATAAACAAAGGGCAGCCTTCTATCAACTTCAAGGGGAAGTAGAATTGCTTTTAAAAACAAACAAAGCAATGTTTCCCATACATAAGCGATTAATGCAACGCTTTGATGGTTTAAGAGCTGAAGAAAAGCTATTGTATTTAGAAGAGAATCAATTGTATCTAAGAACGTTAAAGTCTTGTCGACATGATTTATGGTTTTCACATATGAGTAAAAAGGAAATGTATCAATTTTTAAGAAGTCATCAAAGTATAAGTTTATGGGGTAATTAGCTTATACTTTTTTTAACCGCTACTACTAAAAAAAAATGAAAGAATGGTCAATAAAAGGGTGATTTTTGAAGGAAGAGACGTTTTTTTTTCGTAGCTTTCTATATATTGTGGGAATAGTATGTTAGGATAAAATCATAGTAATTTCTGGGGGGAAACAATGACAACATGGAGTGGGAGCATAAAATTATTTTTAATTGAAAGTAATCTAGCGTGTACAGCAGATGGCTTTGCAGATGAGGCAAAACAAAAAGGGGTAAAGTTATCAGAAGCGATACCGTATGAAGCATTTCTTGATCAGTATAGTGAGAAACATCAAGAACTCGAGTTAGTAAAACCTGGGATTTGTTTATCTTATGACTATCAAGATGTAACGCATACAAAATGGTTTCATGCTTATCAACGTTTTCAACAAGTAAGTAAAGCATACGATGATGGTATCTTTTATATGGAAGTAAAAAATGAAAACCCCAAACTAGGGATTTGGGAATCACAGTTTGAACTTTGGATGGATGGCTTACCTAAATTAAAATATAGTTATAAATGGGAAGCCAACAATCAAACTTGTTGTAGATGTGAAAAAATCAATTGGAATCATAGTTTCTTACGCGATCCAGATACACAGGGGGTTATTTGTGAATCGTGTTGGAAAGAAGTAAAACACGCAACAGATTTTGAACAATACGAGGTCTAAAAAAGTACACGAGCGTGTACTTTTTTCTTTGTATGCTGCTAAATCTAAAATTAGTTTAAGCAACAATCTTGTCAATAGTTAAAATATAACAATAAATGATAGTCTTTATACGTCAGCAATAAGTGCATGT
>JBOFMT010000104.1:0-70836 GCA_051658525.1 Erysipelotrichaceae bacterium
GGAATATGCTTGAAATGGCTTCATCTTGATCTCCTTTATTATATTACCCTTATGTGTTTGGTACTAATAACTATTATTTTTCATACTTTGCTAGTACATTTTATTTATTAAAAATTCTAGATTGCAACTCGAGAATCAACTGTATTTTTCAGAGCGATTTGATTAAATATATATAGAATTAACGCTATCGCCCATCACACCTACTTATGTTCTTGCCACTCACAGTCCAACAACTGTACTTCAGTAAAGGTAGCCTTAAAACTAGAGTTTTCTGGACTACAAGCATATAAGCCAATCTTAACTTCCTCGCAAGCTTCAAACAGATGAAAAATACGCATTTGTTTGTACTCGACACCATCGAGTGAAGATTCAATACAAAAATCACTTGCTCTTCTACTTAACCGATAATACATATATGTTTGTGTCACAGGAATATCGGTCGTAGCCCAATCTGAATATCCATGATTGGTTACGACACTACCAAGTCGTTGAAACTCTTCATTCTCATACTCTATTGATGCTTTAAACCAATTGTCTGCATTTTGATATAAGATCACACCACACTGATCAAAGCGTTGTTTACTGTCAAATTCTGTTTTCACAACAAAACTAAAGTACGATTCTTTAACTGGTATTAATAAAGCTGGTGCACTATCATTTTGAAAACCATAGTATGTTCTTTGCCAAAAATCTGTATATGGTTGTGTAATAATTTCTATTTTTTCATTATTTAATATAAAATTTTTCGGTTGATATAACCACGTTGCTTGATTGAATAAGTGCATAGTAATCCCTCTCTTTTTATGATTAGCATAGCATACATTAACACATAGTTAGAAACAAATATTGTCTAGCGAGTCATCTTTATTCACTATACACAATGAACAAAATTAATTTCAAGATTTGCTATTATGATGGGATATCGTGTGTTTGTGATACTTTTAGACAACCAGGTAACTGCTATTTTTTTTTTGTTATTGCAAAGGATTTTCTTCTTGTGTTATTGTCAAAACAAAGAGAAAGGGGAACGTTATGAAACTAAAAGGGTTAGCAATATTAAGTCTATTTATGCTCTTATCTACATCAGGTTGTACCAAACTTACAGAAATAGATATGAGTACAGCAAAGTTTAACTTTGATGGGCCTAACGGTAACGGTTATGCGTATATTGACTGGAATTCAATGGAGGACTTTGGAATGATTCAGCGTTATGAGTTTTTAATGGCAGAGATTCAGATCCAATTAGCAGATGGAAAAGATGTGAGTAAATTACAAGAGGAATATACGTTACTTCACAATATGATCATGGATGTAACTTGTGAATGGAACAAAGAAAATGGCACATTCTCAAATGGGGATAAAGCTGTTAGTACCTGTACATTTAGTAAAGCAATCGCAAGAAAAGCTGGCTATACATTTAAGAACACAAAAATTCAACAAGTTGTAGAGGGGTTATACTAGATGAAAAAAATTCAAAAAGGTTTGCTATGCGCTTTATTATTACTAGCAGTGAGTGGTTGTTCAAGTCAAAAGAAAATTAACCTGAATCAACTACAAATCACACCAGAAGGTAGCAATGGCTTTGGTTATCTTGCAGTAGATTTTTCTACGGTTGATGATCATGGTCTTGCGAAAACTATTGTTGAATTGGGTGTGAAATCTTGGGGGTCTTTATTTAATCAAGAAGAATACGAAAAAATCAAAAAAGAATTAGATGCACTCACAGCTTTTGAATCTAGTCTAGATTGTACATGGGATCGTCCCAACGGAACGTATTCTAACGGTGATAAAGCGGTATATACTTGTAACTTTGATAAAAAAGCAGCAAAAAAAGCTGGGTATACATTTACCAATACTAAAATTAAATTTAAAGTCAGTGGATTAGCAGAATAAGGATCGAAACAATTAAAACCACACTTTAGGAGGACAATAATGAAAATCAAGCGATTGCTATGCTTATGTTTACTTGTACTAGGAGCACTATCTGGCTGTGCTAGCCAAAAGAAGATTGACTTAGATGCAGGTACAACACTCTTTTTTGAAGGCTTTAATGGAAAAGGGACTGGTATTGTTGATACGACGATGATGGATGACCTTGGATTGGAAGCTAAGATGTTAGAGTTGAGCGAGAAGACACTAACGCTGATGTTTGAAGGAAAATCATATGAAAAGGTGGAACAGCAATATACGAAGTTATATGAGTTTGCTCGCAGTCTCGATTGTACATGGGATCGTCCCAACGGAACGTATTCTAACGGTGATGAAGCCATTTATTCGTGTAGCTTTGATGAGGAAGCAGCAAAAAAAGCTGGATATACGTATATCAATACCGAATCAAGATATGTCGTGGAAGGCTTAGAGGAAATCCAAGAAATTGATTTATTTGAAGGCATTGACTTTGAATGGAACTTTTATACTTCAAATAGTTCCAATATTGACTTGAATTTAATCAATAACAATCCTAATGCTTGGGTACAAAAATATGTAGACTATACCTACTCGATCAATCAATTAGATGATGAAGGAAATTTTAACGTATTACTAAATTACTCAACAAGTGACTTAGAACAAGCAGGATATTCTTATAGTGGGCCTACAACCAAGTCATTCAACATTGGGGTAAAACCGATTTATCTAAAAGAAGTCGTAGAAGAGGACGAAAAAGCACAAGCACTAAAGAGTGGTACTGCGTTTCTAGAAAATTTATTAGATCATTGTGACAATACGTTCCTATATCGTAGTACGGAACCTGTAATAGTAAAAGGATATGAATTTGCATATTATCGAACTCCTGGTTTACTCGCAAGTAACGTTGCTACTAATTTTTACTTGATTGGTGATAATAATTTACGCTATACCATTAGTATTAAACTTGATCTTTACCGTATGGCTGATGGCAGTTTCTATGATTTATCCAAATCAGAGTATTCCTGTGATTTATCATCCAAAGGGGAATCAACCTATAGCTTTACCCGTTATAATTATTAATAAAAAAAGTTGTCCAAGTGTATCAATGATACTGGACAACCTTTTTTTATGTGTTTTTACTTATTTTAAACTCCAAGAATCATCGCTTCCAGGCGTTGATGTTGTCCACCACTTGGCAACATATTGTTGTCCATTGTAACTAACTACATCCCCACCAACACAAACCATACCTTGGTACCAGTCCAAGCTTCCATCTGGATTTGGAACTACGATTTTTTCCCAAGCATCACTTGTATCCGGCGTTCCCCCTTGAGTCCACCATTTTGCTTTGTATTCATTGCCTTGATAAATTACAATTTCTCCACCATAGTAAACCTTAGTTGGATCAAACGTATCTTCTGATTCCACAACTTCTTTTACTGTTACTTTGATTGTTTTTGTTGTTTCTAAACCTTGGCTATCTACTACAGAATATGTAACTGGATAGACACCCACAACACTGCTATTTACACTTCCCGTTACTGTAATATTTTTAGTAAGATCTCCATCTTCTTTATCACTTGCACTAACCCCTAACATTGGATCAAATGCAGTTCCAACAATGATCGTTTGATCTTTTAAACCATGTAGTGTTGGAGCAGTATTTGGTTTTGGTTGTTCTTCTCCTCCACCATTGTCTTCCCCAGTCATAAAGGTTTGCATAATCTTTGTATGTTCATAAGGAGCATAGATACCACTATTATCTTGTGCCATCGCATCACGGTTGATACTCCACATTGAAGTCATACCCAATCCTTTTTCAATCGCATGATCAACAACTAGTTTTGTCCATTCTTTAGTAAAAATTGGATGCGCTGAACCTTCAAACCCTACACTTGGTGTAGTACCAATTTTCGCATAGGCTTGCGACTCAGTTAAGGTAATATTTGCATATGTTTTAAAGTAGTCTTGTACTTGTTTCATCGTTGATTCAACCGCTCTAAGACTTGCAGTACCATAGTTTTCATTTGGTAATAACGTAGCATTTCCATAACACATCGTCATAATGTTAACAAGTTTTACATCAACACCTGCTGCTAAGTAAACTTCAAGTACATCTAGTTGAACATTTGTTAAACCAGAAGGTAATACCGCTAGGGTTAAGACAATATCCACTCCAGTTGCATCTTGTAATTTTTTAATTGCTTGGGCATTGATCTTATTGTGCTCTTTGTTGGTAGCAGCTCCTTCAATATCCAAATCCAAACGTGTTAAACCATATCCTTCCACAATTTGTTTGTAGGTTTGATATAGTACTTCAACATCACTTGTAGCTTCCCATAACGCTAAGCCATTGAGTCCACCAAGTGAAATCGCTACATCGCCTCCAACTGCACGAATGTCTTTGATTGCTTGTTTGATTCCCTGGTATTGTAGGTTATCCGCGTTTTGTTCATTTAAAACGCTATATCCTCCCCAACCCCAGTTTAAGATACCATCACTCGTTCCTCCAAGTGCTTGGATAAATCCTAAGTTAAAGAATTTTACTCCTGTATCTTCATAAACTTTCAATAAATTTAAAGCACCATTATTTGAGAATGCTCCTGAATTCCATGCACTCATATCCGCAAACGGTGCATTGACTTGCTCTGGCCAAACAATACCTTGTCCAACACCAAAGTCAGCTTCGCTATCCTCTGTAGGTAATGCAGTTACAGTTACACGAATTGTTTTTGTAGTAGCTAAACCTTGGCTATCTTCTACACGATACGTTAGGCTATACAGACCAGCAACACTTGTATCAACGCTTCCTTCAACACTAATCTTAGCTGTTAAATCACCATCTTCTTTATCATAAGCACTAACATTTGCTAGCGGATCAAAAACATCCCCTACTTGTAAACTTTGATTGTTTACACCAGATAAAACAGGTGCTTGATTTACTGTTTCCTGTTCTTTTTCTCCATACAATACTTGTTTGTTTAGTTCCACACCGTCTTTATTCATACGTTGTGTTAGGGTAATCGACTCAATTGCCTTTGTTGTATCAGGCGCGCTTTGTGCACGTAGGGTAAACGTATACGTCGTACCTGGTACCAAGTTTTTCGCATCGTAGATATTACTCAAATCGACAATGGTAACACCTGGCTTGTTGGTTACCGTTCCCGCTTTATAATCTCCAGCAACCAAAGTTCCTGCATCATGATAAATATAAAACTTTGGTAATTTCACTGTTTCAGCCGTTTTTTCTACTGCTTGTAACACACTATTGCTCTCTGTTAAAGATTCTAAGTTTTTAAAGGTAAAGGTATACCCACCATTGCTACCCCATGATTCTTTATACGTAGCAACCTCGATACTTAAATCCAAATCCGCATAAATGATTTCGTGAGCTGTTAAATCTTCGCTACCAAATAGTGCTTCTTTCGTTGCCTTGGTTAACTCATCACGTTTTGTACTTGTTGTTGGTTTGTCATTACTTGCCATCCAAGCAATCATACCACCCAAGCCATGTTCTAGTACATAGTTGGCTTTTTCTTGAATGGATTGTACATTATCATACGTAAAGAAGGCACCGCTAGTAGCATCATATAAGTATGGTGCTTTCGCAACATCGTCCCAATATTCTTTCAGTCCTGGATAAGCAGCTTTTAGTTTATCCAAATTACGATAACTCCAAATCCCACTCATGCGTCCACCATCACCATTTGTTAATGGCATCTCATTTTTTGCACCATAACTTAATGTTTGATCGGCATCTTTTGTAATTTGAGCAGCATCCCCAAACAATCCAGGATTGTTGGCATCTGTTCCAGATGTTACACTTTCCCAGCCACGTGTATAGTAAGCAGCACCAATAACGATTTTACTCGCCTCTGCACCTTGACTTAATAGGTATTGAACACTTTCGTCAATACTAAGTCCTTTCCCAAGTAATGGATCGTTTGGATTTGAGTAAAGACCACTTTGGTGACCCGAAGTAGTATCCCAAGCCCCACGCATGTCATAACTCATAATATTAGCGAAATCTACGATATCAAACACACGGTCGATATCTACACCCATATCTAATTTTTCAATACTAGGGTGAATCGCAATGGATAATTCATAGGTTTTCCCTAATTCTAGTCCTTGTTTATCAAGTGCTGTACGAATATCTTGTAACAAAGTTACAAATAAATCCGTATCCGCTTCACTTGCATATGGGTTACCTTCATCGTTTTTATTGTCAACCAAATCCGGTTGGCGTACATGTCCTGGAAATTCCCAGTCCAAATCGATGAAATCCATATTTGTATATGTAATAAATTTTAATAATTGATCTACTAAATTTGCTCGTTTTACTGGGTCAGCTGCAACCACAGGAAAGTCAGCAGATTTGGACCAACCACCAACACTTACCCCAATTTTTAAGTTTGGGTTTTGTGCACGCAATTGTTGGAATGCAGGTAGAATACCAGCATTGATATCCCCCCATGTGACACCAGCTTGCCCTAGTGGTGCATCCACTGCCGCATCTTTATCGGTGAACACAAGGTTTCCATTGCTATCAAAATCTAAAAAGGCAAAATTCAAATGCGTTAATTGATCCGCTGGAATATCTTGAGGATAAAAATTACTCTGTCCTCCCCAAATTGACCAATCACCATAATACATGACATTTCTTAATGTCGTTGTTGCAGCAACCTCCGCTTTTAGAGGTTCTTGTGCATACAGGGGTGTTACGCTATTCGTAATTGCTAACATAGCAATACTACAAGCAAACAACTTCCGCAAACATGCTTTGAAGCTTTGTTTCTTCATCTCTATTCTCCTTTGTTGTTTTGCATCGCCGTTCACACAGTCACCACCATCGGTTTACCCCACCCGCTTGGTCGTGCACAATGACGCATGCAATTTCAGTATACAAAGGAAGTGCTTGAAATGTTAGTGCTTTGTTAGTTTTACACCTCTTATTGTAAGTTTTGGAATTTCTATTTTTAGCCTGCTTTTTTTTCTTTGTCTTTCCTCTTAAAACAGGTTGTAGTTCTTCCCATAATTCGTTATAATTTGAAGATATGTACAGGGGGAATTACACGTATGATCACTATTGGTTTATGTGAAGACCATCCGGTCTTCATCCAAGCATTTCTTGATGAAATGCAACTACTTGAACAAACCTATCAAATCGCAATCAAAACACAGGTGTTTGAAACAGCATCGAGTCTATTGACTCACTATCGCACCGATCCACACCTTTTGGATTTGTTATTTCTAGATATTATTATGGACGAACAAAATGGAATTGAAACTGCAAAACAAATCCGCAATTTAAATAGCCAACAACCACTTATCTTCTTAACAAGTAGTAAAGAATTTGCCTATGAGAGTTATGAAGTACAAGCACAAGGGTATGTCTTAAAAAACCAAATGAAGAGTGGACTTGAGATTTATATCAAAGAGTTTATCGAAACCTCACATCAAAACAAACGCAATACGATGTTAGTAAAAAACAACCACGATTTAATTCGTTTAGATTTGGATCAGGTTTTGTTTTTTGAATCCAATCTTAGAAAGATCACAGCCACACTTTCAAATGGCAAACAAGTAATCTTTTATAACAAACTATCACAGTTAGAATCAGAGTTACCGCAAACGCATTTTGTGCGTATCCATCGCAGTTTTGTCGTAAATCTATTCTATCTACAAAACATTGTTGGTTTGGATGCCATCCTAAAAAATCAAACCACCTTACCCATTTCAAAGAAATATCTTGTTGCTTCGAAAGCGTCATTTCTAGACTTTATGCAACATACACGGAACTCGTGATGATTTTGCTCTTTCTCATTTTTTGCCTTAGTTTTGCTCTATTTTGGATGTGGTTTCAACACGCCTTCTTACTCAAACAAATGTTATACCCTTGGTCTTTAGCCATTGGTTTGTATTTGCTTGTTAGTGCTTGGATTGCACTCTTCTTACAAACCAATGCTTCCTTGCTTGTGTTTGCATTCGGTCTTATTGCGATTGTAAGTCTAGTATGGATAAGGTTAGCTAGCTATCAACACTATCTCATCCTTCAACAACTCATTCAATCCATTATCCTTCTACTCTCTACAAGTATTGTGGTAACGATACTTGAACTTGTTTCTCAACAAAATAGTTATCAGTGGCTAGAACGCCCTAGCTATTTTTCAATCTTAGTTTTGTGTGTGGTAGTTATGTATGCTTTGTTGTACCATAGCTTTCATAAACATTGGAAAACAATTCCACAACGCTTTATCGACCAAAACACTCCCCTTTGGATGTTTGTAGGTTTCTTTCTGTTATGGGTAATCAAACTTGTCTGCTTTGTGTTAATCTTACTACACACAAACCATACGAGTTTGGTTAGTATGTTACTACTCTTATCCTCACTCTTAGATCTTGGTTTTGGCTTTGTACTCTATCAAGCAATCAAACAAGGCTATGCAACAAGTCTCTATAAGCATAAGAGTGAAACACTAGAATTACAAAGTCGCTTTTATCAAGAATCATTGGCAGTGAGCAAATCCAAGGCGACAAAAATCAATCGGCTAACGCACGATGCACACCACCATAACCTGGTTTTACAACACTATTTAGAATCAAATAATATCGCTGCTGCTCTTAGCTATTTACAAATACACACCCAAAAGTTAAAGAGCAAACAAACACTTTGTGATCATGAAATGATCAATGCACTCTTACAACACAACCAGCAGTTGTGTGAAAGCTTAGCTCTACCGTTTCAAGTAGATGTTCGATTGCCATATAGTCTATCCATTTGTGATTTTGACTTGTGTGTCATTCTAGGTAATCTACTCGATAATGCTAGAGAAGCAGCGCATGCTTGTTTGGATGCTGAGGCGTTTATCCAATGTCGCAGTTTTATTCGACACGATAGTTTTGTGTTGGAACTACAAAACTCCTTTGCTCATACGTTAAAACCGCATCACAATACGTTCTTGTCAACAAAAGCTGATAGCATTGCGCATGGTTTTGGTTTAACCCATGTGCAAAGTATTGTAGATGCACATCGTGGCTCGTTATCACTACGTGCAAAAAACAATGAATTTCATGTCTTACTCATCTTACCGTTAAACAACTAAGGTACCACGTTCGTGGTACCTCTTTTTATTTCGTAAATAGGACTAACAGCAGTCCTGCAACCACCAAAACCATCCATGCTCCTGGCTTTGCTTTCGCTTGTGTTTCGAGATCACTCTTTTTTTGTTGTGATTCTAACATTTGAATGGAAGGTTGAAAGCTACTAACCACGTCATCTTGAATCAAAATCTGGATCGTAAAATCATTGGTTCCTAGTTTAGAGCGTAAGTGAAACAAGAAGCTTGGTTGTTTGTCGTCTTCAAATTGTTCAACTGAAATGGTATAATCAGCTTCAAATTGACGTAAATAGGCAAGCATCATGCCAAAACTTGCTAGCTCAATTTCCACATCCGCTTGTTGGTCGGTTGTATCACTTTGAGTTTGTTCAAATGGGAAAAACTCTTGTGGGTTTGTAGTTTCCTCTTCACTTTCAGTTTGAGTTGGTGTTTTATTATCTTGTGGCTTATTTGTCACCTCTTCTTCCACTTGTGGAAGTTGTGCGTCTTGTTCCTGTTCTGGCTCACTCGGTTCGCTAGGTGTAATCGGCTTTGTAGGTACACTAGGCTTACTCGGTTCCTTAGGTTTCTCGCTCTCCTCTGGCTTTTCTTCAGGTTCTGATTGGATAGGAGGTTGTGGTGTGCTATCTTCTAAGATTTGCTTGTCTGGATGTTGTGAGACTTGCAACGCTGATTGATAGCCTGGATGTTGTTTATCTAGTTTGATTTCAAGTTTCATTGAACTTGCTTGTTGATAAATGGTTACATAGGTAAACCTTTGATGTGTGGTGTCGGTTGAAGCCCATGTTAGGGTATGAAACGTGGATAGATGCGCAAACAAATTGGATAGCGACAAGGCATAGGCATCAGCTTGTAGGTTTGACTTGGGTTCTACTTGCAACAGACTTGTTCCATCATAAAAAGACTGTTTGAATACGGGGTTAATACCTTGTCTTTGGTAGCGTGTATGTACCTCATCCTTTGGATAAGCAACTACCTCCATCATTAAAAAGCGCATCACTTCACTACCTGCGATTTGTGCTTTGAGTTCTACACGTCCGCTTTGCTTTGCAGTTAATCGCGCCTGATTTCCATTTGCGGCAAGGCTCATGATATTAGCAGCACCATCCAAACTTTGTACTTCCCAAAGGATGCCTTCGGCTAATGTACCATTGATTCGTGCTTCTACATCAACACTAGCTCCTAGATAGACTTGTGTCTTTTCTCCAATGCGATGAATACTGAGATCTTCTAGTGCCTTCACGCTTTGACTCATACCACCAAAAAGTATCAACATAAAAAAAACAATCCATTGCTTCATCCCCAATATCCCCCTAAAAATCCCATAATTGGGTTCATTATAACATACAACAAACCAACAAGCATAAAAAAATCACAGGATATGTAACACTAAAAGACACTGAGTAACAGCAAAAAAGTGGATTACTCCACTTTTTTACACTATTATGCCTACTTCTTTCACAGCAATTTTTTGAAAGGGGTCATGCTGCTTACTATACTGTATGCATAGAATTCCATTATTCCTAAAATTATTTTATTTTTTTTTAGTTTAATCTAACGTTTCCCTAGGACACCATTCATACCCATATTCATCAAAACAAGTTGTTTCAACAATCCCTTGATGAAATATTCCTGCAGCCTACATAAAACCACAGCGCTCATACAAAGAGATGGCTTGTGTGTTTGTTCCGTGAGTACAATCAAACGCAGTCCTTTTTTTGATTCGTTTTACACCAAGCTTTCGCCTGTTTCAGTAACATCGCACCAATACCCTGGGACTGAGACGTGAAGCGTACTGATTGGCGTTCCAAATAACAATGTATTTTGAAGCCTTTGACCAAATAAATGCAGCTTCTCCCTCATGTTGGCTGGATAAGGTAAAACAGCCATGATTCACATGCACATCATCTTCGATAACAAAATAGCACGCCTTGACGATAGCACTTCTGCCCTACAGGCAGGATAGGTTCGATCCCAACATACATCCACTTGTTGTTGAACCAGTTCCACAAGCATTTCTTTGATTGGTTGGATATCTACTGGTATTGTTAAAGGGTTGTTTATACACGCTTCTCTTTAAAAAACATCGCTACCTGATGTTACATGTAGACATTGGTCTAGATTTGCTTTACCAATCAACTTTTTACACTGTGCTTTGGTATAATGGTTCATGTAGATAAACCAAAGGAGGTTAGACGATGGAACAAGCAAAAATCATGCACCTATTACAACAATTTCAACAGAGTCAACCGATATTGCTAGCGCTTGGTGATGCAGTGCGTCAGCACATCATCATTCGCATGTTAGAGGCATCCAGTGAGCAATCCCGTTGCAATGGGATGCGGGTTAATGAAATTGCTGCCTATAGCAATCTTTCCCGTCCAGCGATATCACATCACTTACAAATTTTAAAACAAGCTGGAATCTTAAAAATGCGAAAAGAAGGTACCAAAAACTATTATTACTTTGATACCGAGCAAGAACGATTGGATGGTTTGATTCACTTATTGATTCTCACCAAAGATTTAATGAAAGAATTACCAGATTGTAGTGGTGAACATGATTAGGGTAGATATCATCCAAACCGGCTGGGTGAGAGTCGATAGAGCGATTCCTTATGGTAGTAGCAACCCAATTGCCATAACAGGTCTATTTCGAAATCCAAAGCACAAACTGACCTTACCAGTATTTTGTTATTTAATCCAACACCCCAAAGCCAACATCTTAGTGGATACGGGATGGCATGCATCACTAGCTTATCAGAAACCCAAACGGTTTTTTGGGCTATTAAACGATATGAGCACTCCTATTTTACAAGAAGAAGATGCGCTAGCTACAAAACTAAAAACATTACAACTAGAATCCAAAGATATAGACTATGTCGTATTTACGCACCTTGATTTTGACCATACAAGTGGTTGTGAACATGTACAAGCGGCAAAAACTTTTCTAGCATCAGCTGCAGAGCTAGCCGATGCCAAACGATACTTTTTTCGGTATGTAAAACAAAATTGGAAGTCTATTACAATCACTCCATTCTTTTTCACATCAACTGGTATTGGACCGATGGGAAATAGCTTAGATTTATTAGGGGATCAAAGCATCCAACTTGTTCAAACACCAGGCCATAGTCATGGTCATACAAGCGTTAAAATAACAGGACGTGATGGATATGTTATTCTTAGTGGAGATGCAATGTATTCACAAACATCTTTAGAACAGACAAAGATTCCTGGATTTCATGTCAATAAACAACAGGCACATGCCTCACTAGCTTGGTTACAACAAAGTCAAAAAGATCCCAACTGTCTTGGACTTTATGCATCGCATGATCCAAGCATTAGTGCACAAACCATCTGGTTATAGGAGAACAATATGACACTATTAGAAGCAGTATCACAACGACACTCAGTACGTAAGTTTAAACCTGATCCCATTGATCCCGCTCTCATTGAACAAATACAGGCAGAAATTGCTCGAATCAACGCACACACAGGCTTACACATTCAACTCATTACCAATGAACCAAAGGCATTTGATGGGATGATGGCCCATTATGGAAAACTTCACGGTGTACAAAACTACATCGCACTGGTCGGAGAAAAAAACAAACAGCTCGATAAACTTTGTGGCTATCATGGAGAACACTTGGTCCTATTAGCACAGACCTTAGGACTAAATACTTGTTGGGTTGCGATGACCTTTTCCAAACGTAGTGCAAAGCAAAAAATACAGTTTAACCATAACGAAAAACTTGCTTGTGTAATTGCCTTAGGCTATGGCACAAATCAAGGACACCCACATAAGAGCAAACAACTCATTGATGTAATCGATGGGCATACCTTATTAGAAGATTGGATGGTTCGTGGGGTTTCCTGTGCGCTTGATGCTCCAACAGCGCTCAATCAACAGAAGTTTAAGTTTCGCTTCGAAGGTAACCGTGTAAGTTTAAAAACCGGAGGATTTTGTTCTCAATTAGATTACGGTATCTTAAAATATCATTTTGAACTTGGTGCAAAACCAAACAGTTTTACTTGGAATGAATAAAATGAATTTGATTTATCTTTTTAGAGAACACCATATTCTAAGTGGATTTTTTATGATAGACTTCAATTATTTCACCTGTCTTCCTGTTTTTCTTTTTCTTTTCTAATACAGCAAACTTCATTTGTCCTCTTTCGTAGTTAGAATTTAATTTGGGAAAAACACTATTACACTTATACGTGATAGAATTACTTTTCATCTCTTTTAGAAATAAATAACACTCAATATCTTTAAATGAAGCTTGAATTAAAAATGACGCATCTATTTTGGAGTAGGACACTTTATTCCATCGAAAGACTAAAGTGTCTCCATCTAATAGTTGTTCAAGATATCCACAAACCTTTAATCGTTCTTCGATTTCAGAAAAGTAACTGCTTTTTTTCAAATCCACTAATTGAAGTTGATTCTTCAGTAGTTTATTAATTATGATTTCTCTGTTATTTCTATAAATTTGTAAATCTCTCAACTTATGTAATCCAAGCAAATGATGAAAATCTTGTTTTTGGAACTCTATTTCTATTTCTACAGTTTTATTTTTATGACCTAATTTAAAATAGTAAGTGATATCCATTAATTTATTAATAGTATTTTGTTGCAAACTTAGGTTTTTCATTGGTTCCTCCAAAAAAAAATCGCCCTATATTTAGGACGACTTTTTGAGCATTTTCGTTCGGCACTTTGCCTACTCCGGTTTGAGGTTTCATTGCACAACCCCTCTCGATAGCTCAACATAGCAAAGCAATCCGGTACACTACTATGTCTCACAGCTAGAACAGACACACATGTTGCCTGTTTACATTGATATAATACACTATATCTCACAGCATGTCAATTCATAGAAAATATCTGAATTAATTTCTGAATTAATGGTTAATTTCCTTGTAAGTTCCTATACTTCATAAAAGGTATTTTTCAAATTGTTTGTTATAGTTGTAAAAACAGTTTAAGTAAAGGAGTAAAGGAATGTCACAAATCAAATATCTAATCAAAATCTATAGAGAAGAATTTTGTGTAGATGAACTACTAAATAATGGATGTTTATACATGCGTCCGGTATCTTATTTTACAAGAGTAAACGTAAAAACAACAGTAAGTGGCCAAAGAGATATAGGAGAAGGAGTCTCATTAGGATTCATTAGAGTCCATCAAGATAATGCAATATACTGTATGTATGCTGTTTACGATGACCAAATAGATGGTAATTTTATTTTAATTAACAAAAAAGCTATTTATGATTTTTGTGGTATACCCATGAACGGCTTTCTTGCTATTTTTCCATATAAGAGGTTTATAGAAAGTTTGAATAATGGTTTTTTCGATGGATACAAACTCACTCATGGTCTAGTAAACTATTCAATATTATCAATAGAGGAAGATTGCAACAATTTATGTAACTTAAATGATAAAAATCACATATTCAACAAACACCCCTCTTTTCAGCATCAGCAAGAATATAGAATCGTTTCTGATCTAAGACTAACTAAAACATATTATAAAATAGAAGATTGTCCCAATTATAAAGCAATTGTCCCAAATACAATTATTTTTGGTATGAAATTTTCAACCTCAGCATTAGAAAATTATAATTTAGAGTATTATTCACTTTTCGTAAATACATTATATTAGTTGAGATGAGAAACACTAAAATCAATTTTAGCATCTTATTTGGTCTTTATCTTTTTTTACGATAATATTAAAAAAATTATTTATTTTGTTGAGCAAAAAAAGCATGCAAGGCTTCAGGCGATTCTTCCATATTACGTTGCATCCAGCAACATAAGATACCATACAAACCATGGGCAATAAAATGTTTCCCATACAAGGCAGCTGGTTCACTTGTATGAGAGATATCGATATGATCCTCAATTGTTTTCAACATCACACTACTCAACCCATTACGATACAATAATAAATAAAATGCCTGGTGTGTTTTGTAGTGTGTAAATAAATCTAACCACAAGGTGTCAATACTCGAATTCGGATTTGCTTCAAAGGCTTTTCCCCACGCTTTGATTAATTGGGCATCATATTGGTGAATGATCGCTTCTTTATCCACAAAATTTCGATAAAAGCTAACACGAGATACTTCAGCTTCTTGAATGAGCTGCGTAATGGTAATCTTATCGAGTGATTGCGTTTTTAATAACGTTAACAATGCTTGACTCAATTGTTGTTTTACATAGGTATTTTTTTGTTCGTTGTTCATGTTGTTACAAAATCTCCCTCTTTGTTTCATTATTAGGCAAACTATTTACCTCTGACAATAGTGATGATACACTTGTATCATCTTAACATAGAAACACACATGTGTGAAGGAGACAAGCAATGAAACAAGTAGTATATTCTATCATCGCCATAATTGCCGTTTTAGGTGGTGGCATGTTTATCGGATTACAGTATCTCAAACACCAACCAGTCGTTAAGGAAAACTATACGCAAAAAATTGAACCAAAAGGAGATTTAGAAGCAACCTACTTGCAAAAGGGTGCTTATGAAACAATCGATACCCTGTCTATTCCCGTATTTGATCACAATAAAAAATTCTCAATAGTTTACCCTACCACATCCAGTGAGCAACCTCTACCCGTGGTTATCTTTGCCAATGGTACTGGCATACCAGTAAGTAAATATCTTGCCCAGTTACAACACTTTGCATCTTGGGGCTTTATCGCAATCGGAAGTGAGGAAGAATCTAGTTGGAATGGTGCATCCACCCAACAAGCAATTAACTTGTTGCAAAGCCTACAAACCATAACAACCATAGAAGATAAGACGAATCCCTTGTATCAAAAGATCGATTTAGACGCCATTGGTGTCATTGGTCACTCACAAGGTGGTGTCGGGGCCATACACGCTGCAACATCTATACCAAACGCTCCATTAGTAAAGACCATTATTAGCTTATCTCCAACAAGTATGGAACTAGCAAAAGCCCTAATGTGGCAATACGATGCCAGTTTACTGCAGGTACCAACTTTACTTGCAAGTGGCACTGGTCATGTAGATACATCAACGATTATTTCATTACCACAACTACAAGATATCTATGATTGTATTTCGGATGATACACTCAAAATTAAACTTCGTCTAACAGGAGTCGACCATGGTGATACCTTAACGCGATTGGATGGTTACAACATTGCTTGGATGCTGTGGCATCTACAAGCAGATGAGCTCGCTATGAGCGTATTTGTAGGAGAACATCCTGAACTCTATCGTAACGACAATATGCAAGATGTAGAGTCAAATGTATAAAAAAGGGCCAATACTTGGCCCTTTTTTGATATAGTCAAACATGCACGCAATTCTATATCTTTATTTTATTTTTGTAAAGTCACCGTGGTGTTCAATGACTTGTTGATACCAAGCAAAGCTCGCTTTTTTATAACGTTTTAGTGTTCCTTTACCTTCGTTATCTTTATCAACATAGATAAATCCATAACGTTTTTCCATTTCCCCTGTAGTAAAGGAAACAATATCAATACAACCCCAAGGAGTGTACCCCATGACCTCTACTCCATCTAGTTCAATTGCTTTTTCAACTTCTTCAATATGCGCTTTTAAATAATCCATACGATAGTTATCTTCACACGTTTGCATTTCATTTAAATGATCGTAAGCACCAAACCCATTCTCAACAATAAAGATAGGAAGTTCATAACGCTCATATAGAGAACTTAAAACATAGCGTAACCCTACTGGATCAATGGTCCAATCCCAAGCGGTTGCTTTGGTATATGGATTGGCTACTGAATATTCATTTCCACCATTTAATGAGTTGGAAATATCTTGTTTTTTACCAGCTTGAACAACATTACTCATGTAGTAGCTAATTCCAATATAATCCACACAACCTTGTGCAAGAATTGCCTTGTCTTCCTCAGTGATATGAATGTTGTAACCTTTACTTTCCCACTCTTTGAGTGCAAAGCTACTATAGTGACCACGTACATGCACATCTGCAAAGAAATAACGATCACGCATCATGACTTGAGCTAACATAATGTCATCTGGATTACATGAGAATGGATAAATCGGTACCATTGCCATCATACAACCAATTTCAAAATCAGGGTTGATTTTTTTCCCATCGATTACAACTTGTGCAGAGGCAACAAGTTGATGATGCACCGTTTGATACATTGCTTCTTCTGGCTTTTCAAAGCTAGAGTATTTTACACCCGAACAAGTCCAACCAAAAATATCATTTTGAACATTTTTTTGATTGTTAATTTCATTGAAGGTCATCCAGTACTTCACCTTATTTGCATAACGTTTCATTACAACGTTTGCATAGCGTGTAAAGTGTGCAATTACCTCGCGGTTATGCCAACCACCTAGTGTTGCTAGGTGGTATGGCATTTCAAAGTGACTTAACGTAATCACTGGTTCAATGTTATATTTTAATAATTCATCAAATAGTTCATCGTAAAATTGTAGTCCTGCTTCATTTGGTTCTACCTCATCCCCATTGGGAAAGATACGAGACCAAGCAATCGATGTACGGAAACATTGTAAACCAAGTTCTGCTAAGAGTTTGATATCCTCTTTATAATTATGATAGAAATCAATTGCTTCATGATTCGGATAGTACTCCTGTTCAAGCACACCTTGTGTAATCAATCTTTGTTTTCCATTGGCTCCAGCATTCATCACATCAGCAACGCTTAAGCCTTTACCTCCAGCGGTATAACCCCCTTCAATTTGATGAGCAGCAACTGCTCCTCCCCATAAAAACGTGTTTGGAAATGCCATATTTTTATCTACCTTTCTATTCTACTTCATCGTTTAAAAATGCTTGGTCTTGTTTCATCATAAATGGATAGTAAATCACAACACTCATAACTAAAATCGCAATTTGTAACAAGGCCCCATTTAATCCACTCAAGATAAATCCTGATAGAATTGGTGGCATTGTCCATGGTACTTGAACCCCAATAAAAGGAACGATAAATCCTGTTGCTGTTGCCACATAGGTTAGGATATAAGCAAGTACTGGTACGATAATAAAGGGTACTAACATGAGTGGATTATACACAATTGGTAATCCATAAATAACGGGTTCATTGATATTGAAAATACCTGGAACAATCGATAATTTTGAAATTTGCTTCATTTGTTTTGATTTTGCTGCTAATAATGCTGCAATGAGTAACCCTACGGTAATACCAGTACCACCAATCTTTACAAAGTTGTCAATGACTTGTGGTGTAACAATACGTGCTCCACTCGCTAAGGTATTCATACCTTGTGCAGCTAATTCTGAGTTTGCTAATGCGTTGGCAGTTAAGATTGGTGCCATCACCCCCATAACAATATTAGGACCATGAATCCCTGCCCAGAACAATAAAGAAATTAATAAGACAATCACAAGACCACCTACAAAGGTATCACTTAAATTTTGTAGTGGAATTTGTAACCCTGAGAAAATAAATTCTGTTAATGTTGTATCAAACAAGAAGAAACCTTGGTAAATAATTGCAGCTCCAGCAATGATAATAAAACCTGGAATTAAAGCTGTAAAGGCATTGGCAACCCCTTGTGGAACACCAGCTGGCATTTGAATCGTAATTTTCTTTTTAATTAAGAAGGTAAATACAAAACCAGAAAGTAGTCCAATGATAATCGCTGTGATCACCCCTTGACCACCAGCCCATACTTTAGGAATAATACCAGTTACAACTTCACCACTTCCGCTTACGGTGGAACTAGCTGTAACAATTAAGAAGGCAACCAGTGCCATAATACCGGAAGTAATACCATCTTCCCCTTCATTTTTCGCATAAGAGTAAGCAATACCTAGAACACTAACAATCGCCAAGATATCAAATGTTGCCCCAGACACTTGATTTAATGCCACATTCCAGTTGGCACCAAACAAGTTAACCATGAAATCAGCATATCCTGTAATTGGTAAATTTGCTAATAATAGAAATAAAGATCCAATTAAGGTAATTGGCATCGTTAATACAAAACCATCTTTTAATGCAGTTAATGCTTTGGTACTTGAGACTTTTACCATTGCTGATAAAAATTGATCAAAATATTTATTCATACACTTCTATCCTCCATGTTCATTCACACTTATCTTTTTCGAAGAAATGATAATCATTCGAATGACTTGTCCATATCATACCACAAGCGCTTTCACTTGTAAACACTTACATTCGATTATTTTAAATTTATTCGAATGAATATGGTTTGCCATAATGAATAATTCATTGTACAATAAGAAGTAACAAAGGGCTTACATCCTTAAAATAGAAGCGAGGACCTTATGAAAACAAAAGAAATCAAACAAGCACTGCTCAGTGAGATCGAAGCAGGCGCATTCAATGAAACAAAAAAACTACCAACCGAAGATCAGTTGGTAGCAAAGTATCAAACAACAAAATATAGTATTCGTCGTATTTTAGATGAACTAGTAGAACAGTGTGTTGTGTATCGCGTACAAGGTAGTGGTGTGTATATTAGAGAAAACAAGCGCAAAGGTTATCTTACCTTATCAAGTACCAAAGGGATCAGCAATGAATTTCAAGATGCAACGGTAACTACGAAAATCCTATCAATGGAAGTTACACATGCAACATTACAACAAGCTGAAATCTTTGGTTGTGATGTAGGTAGTGATTTGTATCACTTGGAACGTTTACGTTTGGTTGATGGTGTTGCCTTTGCATTAGAAACATCAACATATAACAAAAAAATCGTACCTTACTTAAACCAAGAAATTGTTGAATCCTCTATTTTTGAATACATTCAAACTGGTTTGGGTTTGGATATTGGCTTTGCGGATAAACGTTTGGAAGCACGTAAACTCTCACCACAAGAAGCAGCGCTGTTAGACTTAGAACCAAACGATCCTACCATCGTGATACACGATACCGTTTATTTAAAAAATGGTCGTGTATTCAATGATAGTCAAGTTGTCTATCATTATCAACATGCAAAGTTTTTTGAATTGGCACAGTTTAAGAAATAAATCGAAAGCGCTAAAGCTTTCTTTTTTTATCTCATATCACGCAGATCAGAAGTTAAATATTCTCGGTTTAAAATACGATACCCCATCGCTGTTTTTTCTAAAACATCCGCTTTGCATAAGCGCTCTAATAAACGAAAAACATGACGATAGCTCATTCCAGTAGCCTTAGCAACATCGCTTAAAACTTCACTAAACATCTGATTGTTTGCACGCTCATCGATATAGTGACACAAGCGCTCCATCGCACTCATGGAAGCTCTAGCAACATGAGCATGGTTACTACCTACTAGTTTGGTAGCAAGCGATTTGGATAGTTCTAAGAGAAAGCGTGGATTTGCTTCTAGCACAGTGCGATTTTTTTCCATCGGGATACAACACAGTGTGGTTGGTACTTCCGCAACAACACTTGCAAGCGCTGTAGGCTGATGTCGTAGAAATTCGATATCCCCTAAAATCCCATTGGAAATTTGATAGCTTAAGGTTAAATCCTTACCAGACTTGGTTAATGTCTCTACCCGCACTGCCCCTTCAACTAGTACCCGTAACGCATCCATCTGTTGTCCTTGTTGAATGATGAGTTCTAACCCTTGTACTTGCATCCATGTCACATCACGTAAATCTGCTAGCTCTAACCCAAAGCGTGCATCGAGTTTTTCTTCCTTGTTTTTCATCTTTTTCACCTCGCACTAAGCTTACACTATACCATCATAAAAGAAAAGCAAAGACCATGACCTATGTCCTAGTAGTCCTAGATAACTTTCCTCTATACTTAGCTAATCGGAGGACGTTTATGTATTCTATTTTAAGTATGTTGGCGGGAGCCATTGTATCCTTTATGATTTTAATGAATGGAGAATTATCCAATGTGGTTGGTGTCCTCTATTCTACCCTCATTGTTCATATCGTTGGTGTTGTCGTTGCCATTCTTGTTTGCAAGGCTAATAAACAAACCATCTCAATCAAAAGCTCTGCCCCAATTTGGAGTTATTTTGGTGGTGTTATCGGTGTCTTTACTACCGTTGCTAGTAGTTTTTGTGTGGGAACCTTAAGCATTACCAACATTGTAGCGCTTTGTTTATTAGGTCAAACCCTTACGAGTATCGTATGCGACCAATTTGGTTTCTTCACTTCGAATAAAAAACCATTTCAAGCCTTTCAACTAGCAGGCTTATCCTTTGCCTTCATCGGTATTTTCTGGATGTTGGATTTTAGTGCCATTGCTAGTATGACAGCCATGCTTGTTGCCTTACTATCTGGTGTTAGTATTGTGTTATCCCGCTTTTTCAACGCTCGTCTAGCACTCGCTACGAGTGATCTACGTGGAAGTTATCTCAATCATGTTACCGGGCTCTTTGCAACCATGTTCATCATGATCATCGTACGCCCAAGTATTTCTAGTATACCTAGTTCCTTGCCACTATGGATTTTCTTAGGTGGAGCCTTGGGTGTTGGTAGTACCTTATTGTATAATGTGACCAGCAATCAATTATCCAGTTATCAAGTTACGATTTTTTCCTTCTTAGGTCAAATTGCAACAAGCTTTGTTTTGGATGCGCTAATGGGCTATACAAGCTCACCTGCTGCCATGCAAGGAACCCTCTGGATTCTTTTAGGTCTCCTCTTAAATATGGTACTATCCATTACAATCCAAAAAAAGAAAACCCAAAAGCTTGCACTACAAGCCTAACGACAATCCCATGCGGGATTGTTTTTTTATCCCGCATAATTAAGCTGTAGTTGTCGTTTTGACTCAAACATCCATTTTGTACCGACTGCTAAGATACATAGTTCACACAACGGCATCGCTAGCCACAAGGCATCTATGCCTAGTACTTGTGGTAATACAAATAAGAAGCATGCACCTAGTACTAACCCACGCCCTATCGCAATGATCATCGCTTTTTTCGGTTCCAACATACTTTGGAAATAGTAGGTAAAGAATAAATTCATCGGTGTAAGAAAGAAGGCTAATCCATAAGTTCTAAGAATACTAGGAGCTTGTGCTAGCACTTCTGGTGTGGTTTTCATAAATACTTGAATGATTAGCTCCGGAATCCATAACGTTAAAACACCCCAAAACAAACCAAAGGCTATGGCACTAAAGATGGCATAGCGACGAAAATCACGAACTCTACCCAGTTGTTTTGCTCCTAAGTTTAGGGATAACAATGGTTGACTAGCTTGCCCAATACTATAGGATGTACACTGTACAATGAGTACAAGACTTGATAAAGCACCATAAATTGCTAAGGTTGTTTCATCAAAATAGCGCAGGATTTGATGATTAAACAATAAGATCATCAATCCCATTGCAATATCAACAAAGAACGTGGAAAATCCTAACGTAACAATCGCTTGCGCTGTAGAGCGAATATTCGTTGGGATACAAAAACGCAAGGTGTTCTGTTTCCTAAAAAAGTGCAAACATACGATTACAAACGCTAAGACATTACTAATCGCAGTCGCAATTGCTGCTCCACCAATTCCCATACCAAAGCTGAAAACAAACACATAATCCAAAACGATATTCAAAAGCGCTGTGGAAACCACAGCGAATGTTGCCAGTTGTGGATTGTTATCATTTCGCAAAAAAGCTACCAACAGTTGACTCACCATCACAAAGGGAATCACCAACTTCAAAGGACCAAGATAGCGCAGTGCCATATCTAACAAATCCCCTTGTGCACCAAGCATGGTTAACAGCTCGACATCGAATGCACAAATAAGTCCCCATACGATGCATGCAATCACAAGTGTGAGTCCACACGCGACACTAAACACAGCATTTGCTTTGTCGAGCGCTTTTGCTTTGGTGTTGCTATAAAGGATACTTCCTCCAATACCCGTCAATAAACCAAGGGAAATAATAATCGTCCAAACCGGTAACACGATCGCCATAGCCGCTGTTCCCGCTGGACCTTCAAAGTGTCCAATAATGGCCATATCAGCCAAAGAATAAATCGCACCTACCAGTGCACTACCAAAAGCTGCAAACAAGTAGGTTTGATATAATTTTTTTGTGTTTTTTTGTAGTATTTCCATATTTTTTCCTCCTTACAACAAAAAAAGCCGGATAAAGAAACAGGTATTTCAACCTGTCACCTTATCCGGCTAACATTTCATTTGAATGCTTTGCCTTTGCGTGAGCACTTTTATTCTATAAAATCCAATGCTACGTGTCAACCTTTACTTTTGTTTAAAATGTCCAGCTTCCAAATATAATACAGTATCTGCATAAGCAGCAACACGTTTTCCATGCGTTACAACAATCACACACTTATCTTCTTCATGCGCTAAGCGCTGTAGGATTGTCATTACATTCTCTTCACTATCTTCATCTAAATTTCCAGTTGGCTCATCCGCAATAATCACCTTAGGATCATGCGATAAGGCTCTAGCAATACCAACACGTTGTTGTTCTCCACCTGATAGTTTTAAAATCTTACGTCGTGCCGTTGTTTCATCAATCCCAACGCGTGCTAACAACGCTAATGCTGCCGCATGTTTATCTTTGACTTTACTTCCACTAATATGCATTGATAAGACAATATTTTCTAGTGCTGTTGCATTCAACAACAAGTTATAACTTTGAAAGATAACTCCGATATGTTGGGAGCGATACGCATCTTGATTGATGGTTTTCACGTCCTCTCCAACATAAGTGATCACACCTTCTTGTACATGATCCAAACCAGACAACAAGGATAACAACGTTGTTTTCCCTGCTCCTGATTTTCCCATAATAGCATACATGGTCTTCTCTTCAAAGGCCATGGAGAGATTGTTTAAGACATTCTTTTTCCCATCTTTATATTGATAGGATACATTTTCTAAGGTTAGTACACTCATATTAATTCCTTTCTGCTAAGATTTGCATTGGTTTGTGTTTGGTAATATAAATCACACCAGCACTACTTGCAACCAAACTCAACAATAAACTAATGCCTACAATTTGTAAGATCATATCGATTGTAAGACGAACATCAATTTCCGATAAACTTTCAACGGGGTTCATATTCATACTTCCCCCACTTACGCTTCCACCGACTACAATACCACCTTGACCCATCATATCATTTTGCGTGTTTTGGCTGATATCGATTTGTTGTTGGAGCAGCGCATCGGATATTGGTTGTGCAGCGATAATCCCAGCTCCTAGACCAACGACTAAGCACAGTCCGGTAATTGCTAACATTTCTGCCATAAATCCAGTGATAACCGCACCACGTTTCATCCCCATTGCACGTAATACACCAATTTCATATTTACGTTCGCGTACTGCATTGATGGATAAGACTACAAGTACACCACATCCCAACAATAAAATTGTTAGTAAGAAGGTTTGGGTAATATTGGTAAGTCCTACTACTGGTCCTACAATTTGGTTGTAACTAGCTTCATCGGTTGAAACCTTATAAATGCTAGGTAAGCCTTTGCTTTCTACTTCTTTGGTAAACGCTTCTAGCATCGATGGATCTTTCAGGGTATACGTATAGTTAATCATACCACCAGTAACACCAAACCCTTCAAACTCGGTAATGGTATCCATCGTTGTAATAAAATCATTTTCTGTATTGCTCATTGGTAACATCATCATGTTATCAACACCAACCATGGTTAAGTCTTCAAAAATACCAGTAATCGTTAATGTTAAACTCGCTTTTGATTTTGGATCGGTTGTATTGACAACAACGCTATCTCCAACCTTTAACTTATTTAACTTTGCATATTGTTCAGAAATCATTACTTCATTTTTTGCTGAAGGTAGTTTCCCACTTGTAATGGTACGCTTTCCACTTTCAAAGTCAGCACTAATATTAGGATGATTGCTAGCTAATAAATTTGCCGTTGGCATATCCAAGATAATGATATCATCCGGTAATTCACTACCACTTGGTCCTACCATTCCAACATTTCCCATGTTTGGATTATTTTCAACTTCGTCAATCGAAGTTAAATCTTTGGGAATAATACCCAAGCTTGCTTGCATTGCATAATGTTTTAAATACTCTGACTCTGCAAATGCTTCATATTGTTCTGCACTGATCGGTGTAAAATCAAAATCCCCATTTCCTGACATTAATTTATCGAAATCAATATCAATAAATACTTCCGCCCCAAAGCGATTTTTATAATCTTCAATGATACTGCTTGATGTTTCATTGATAATAATTCCTGTCGATAAAACAAAAATCATTAAGACCAACACACAAGACGTTAAGATATTTCTTCCCTTATTTCGTTTGATGTTTGCCATTGCATTTTTTATAAGATACATATTGTTCCTCCATTTCATACCTTCATCCTACCATGTGCAATGTTAGATTAAGGTTAGGTTCGAAAAAAGATAAAAAAACAATGGAGGGAATCCCTCCATTGTCTTGTGTTTATTTTGTTTGAGGTAAGCGAATTGTGAAGCAGGTATGCTGGTCCGTTACACTTACCGAAATGGTTCCATGGTGTGCTTCGATGATTTGTTTGGTTAACGCTAATCCAATCCCAGAACCTCCTGTATCACGTGAGCGTGATGCTTCCCCGCGATAGAAGGTTTCAAAAATCCGTTCTTGATCCTCTTTTACTATTCCAATTCCACTATCCTGAATGCTAAGTGTGATATCTGTGTCATCTTGTTCTAACCAAATAGCAATGTTGCCTCCCATACTATTATATTTCACCGCGTTCTCACAAACATTAAAGATCGCTTGTCTAATTAAATTTACATTACCACAAACTTTGATATCTTGTAAGCTTGTTTCGATGTTTAATTGTTTTTGTTGGCATGTACTAGCTAAACTATCCATGACTTCAAAAATAAGTGGGGCAAGTGCGATGCTTGCTTGTTGATTTAATTGCGAAGCAGTAGCCAAACCAAGTAAATCTTGTACCAACTCAATCAAGCGTTCCGTATTTTCTTCGATGATTTGGGTTGTCTCTAAAAAGTCTTCTTTGCTTGGTTCTACTTCCATATGTAAGAGCTGCAGGCTGCTCTTCATCATGGTCAGAGGGGTTTTTAATTCATGTGCTGCACCGCTTACAAATTGTTTTTGGGCAACAAAGGATTGTTCTAGTTGCGACAACATTGTTTGAAATGAAGTTGCAAGCTCACTCACCTCATCATCGCCAGAAAAAGCACCACTAGAAATTGAAAAATTATCGAGCCCCACTTGTTTCACCTCTTGATTTAACACGCGTATTTTCTTTAACGTGATTCCTGTAATCCACCAGGTAGCAAGACTTGCTAGCACACTAATGGCAAACATAAAGAAAATAATATTACGTGCAAATACATTTGTTGTTTGTAGTACCACCTCTGAGCCACCTGCAACTAGTCCATGGCCAAAACTGCCTTCAATAAAACCACTACTGGGAAACGATAACGCTTCCCCAATATAAATGGTCTGAAACCCTTGGTTTGCATAACGAATTACCACGTAAGATGTAACACAAGAAACTACGAGTAACAACAAACTAATAAAAAACGTGATCCGAACACGTAACACTCCAAAACGTTTCATCGCGCTTCCTCCTTACATAACACATACCCTTGTCCTCGAATGGTTTGAATCAAGGAAAGTTTGATTTTCTTTCGTAAACTACTCAAATGAAATTTAAACGAGTTAGAAAACAAGTCCACATCTTGATCCCAAACATGCATAATCAACTCTTCCGCACTTACGACTTGTTCTTTGTGATACAGTAGATACTCTAAAATCGCATATTCTTTTTTTGTTAGTTCTATTTTTTCATCTGCAACCCACAGCTGTTTTTTACTCGTATCTAGGAGGAGTGCATCATACACCAGTTGGGCACTTCCTCCCTGGCGACTACGACGTAACAACACCCGAATTCTTGCTTCTAATTCTAAAAAATCAAAGGGTTTGGTTAGATAGTCACTAGCACCTAAGTCAAGCCCCTGAACTTTATCTTGTATTTGATCATTGGCTGATAAGATCAACACGGGAATCTCATTTTCTTGTTTCCGCAACGTTGTTAGCACATCCCAACCACTAATTTTTGGTAAGTTTAAATCAAGGATGACCAGATCATAGTGCTCTTGGTCTAGTTGAAACAATGCCGCTTCCCCATCCATAGCACAGTCAATGGCATACCCTAAAGCTCTAAGACCTTTCGCTATAATTTTTGATAACGTCGGTTCATCTTCTACAACAAGTAACTTCATATATACATCCTCTTTTCACACTTTACTCTATACTATACCAAAACAAAGGTTAGATAATAGTTAGTTTCTAACAAAAACTATGTGTAAGAAAAAAGAAACCCAAAGGTTTCTTATAGTGCAACATCATTTTCCATGATAATGGGTTGAAGGATAAAGTAATCCATCATACGTTGTTGTAAGTAATATTTTAACTCGGCATCATCTTTGAATTTACTAGCTTGGAACGGTGCTTTGGGATTGATTTTTTCAATAAATAACAGCCCTTCTTCCGTTTCAATTTTCACACCAACATGGACTGCTTCTAGCCACTTGTTATCATTAGCATAAGCAAAACAAGAAATCAAAGACATGCTTTCATGTTCAAAGCTAACACCGCGCTCTTGCCATGCTTTTTGGATCGTTTTCACATAGCTTCCAGTTGTTTGAAACCCTGAAGTTTCAATTCCTTTGAACACACCCCAAAATGCTTCTTTATCTCCTTCTTCAAAGCCTACATATGGATAGCTTTGTAAGATATACTCTTCTGCCAGTTCAATTTCACCTGCGATGCCATCCGCTTTGATGACATCCTTCAACAGATTGAACGCTGCAATACGACAGTTCATATCTTCTGGTAACACAACAGCTGCAAATAGATTAAAGGCTAAGTTACCATCGTATTTGCTAACTGCACCACGTTTTGTTGTAAAGTCACCTTGTAAGTTTGGTAAGGTTTTTAAATATTCATTGGTAAAGTTTACTTGTTGCGTAAAGGTTGTTAGATTTTTTTCACTTACGCCTTGTTCGCGTAATACCTCCACTACTTCATCAAGTGCATTTGGACTCGCTAAATTAGAATAGGTAATGGTAGATATCGCTCTTCTTGTTACAAACGCACCTACCACAAGCACTAGAACAAGTCCAACAAGACCAAATCCACGTAGTATTTTATTTTTTTTCATAAAGTTTCCTTTCTTATGATTTAATGTATCATCTTATGTACTAGGATAGTATACAAAATCTTAGCTTACACAGCCATCGAACTTGCTTACAATGTTGTAAGTTAGATTCGCTATCGAAAAAAAAGACGTACAATGCTATACTTAAAAGGAACACAAGGAGAACATATGAACATCTTACAATTAGCAATCTTGATTTTTGCCTTAATGGAAGGCTCTAATATTCTTATTTTATATTTCAAACCACAATTTCAATATGGAAACAGCATGCGTGCTTTCCATGCCTATGAGGCAAGCAAAGCGGATCCGCATTTGCATTTATTTGTTACCTATATGACGCGTTGGGTAGCCAACTGTAAAGTTATTTTTATCGCACTTTTGCTTGTCGTTGCCGCACTGGGTGATGTGTTGTTACAACAAATAGCAGTAGGGGTAACGATTTGTAGTATTGGTATTTTCTTTGTTACCTTATACCCAATCAAAAAACAGCTGGATACGGCTGATCAAGTGTATCCCAAAGGTTATGCTAAAACACTGTCAAAAACCATCCTAAGTTTTATGGTGATGTTTAGTGTTGCACTACTCATTAGCTTCTATACGTTATAAAGGAACAGCCAAGCTGTTCCTTTGTTTTTAGATAAATAGGGTTGTATTTGCTTTTTCATTTTCTCCAATATAAGATCCAACTCCACCATAGCTAATATCATCCCATAACTCTTCTTTTTTAATTCCCATCATATCCATACTCATCGTACAAGCCATAAAGTTAACACCTAAGGCTTGTGCTTTTTGCATCATCACTTCCAAGGAATCAATGTTTTTATCTTTCATAACGCCTTTGATCATCACACGCCCAGCACCGAACATATCCATGTTGGATAACGGTAGTTTCGTAGACCCTTTTGGCATCATAAAGCCAAACATTTTTTCAATCAGAGTTTTCTTTACCGGTTGCGCTTTGGCTTTTCGAAGGGCATTGAGTCCCCAGAAGGTAAAGAAGATGGTTACTTTTTTCCCTTGTGCTGCCGCACCTTGCGCAATGACCATCGCCGCTAAGGCTTTATCTAGTTCACCAGAGAATAAGACAATCGTCGCATTTTCACTCGGTCCCACTGCTTGTAGGCAAGCACTTGGTTGATTGCCTTTTTCAATGGTAACTACAAATTGCTTTTTATCCTGCTTAATCCCTACAAGTTGGTGTGCATTGGTTTCGCACCACTTCTTAACATCGTTTGCGAAACCAAAGTCAGTAGCAATAATTTCAACACGTTCCCCTTCGTTGACTGACTGTATCGCTTGGTATGTAGAAAGTAGGGGCCCTGGGCATTGTAAACCACACACATCCACACGTTTTACAATCGATGCAGGTTTGTTTGAGACAACACTTTGATTATCGTTATCTGCTAGAATCGGCTTAGCTTGTGTGGGTTTGCTTGTTGTTTTTTTACTGACATATTGAAAACTACGATAGGTTGTATAGCCTCCACTTAAGTTGAATAAGTTGGTATAGCCATGTGCTTTTAATATTTGAATCGCTAAATAGGCACGGAAACCGACTTGGCAGTTCACGACGATTTTCGTATCTCTATTTTGTGGTAATTGATATAAGTTATCACGTAACGTATCCACATCGATGTTGGTTGCACTTGCAATATGTCCCAAGCTAAATTCAAGTGGAGTACGTACATCTAAAAAGTAGACCCCTTCGCTTTGCATGGTGCTTACTTCTTGTGCATAAGCCATGCGATAACTTTGTTCCAATAAATTTTCACCAATGTAACCAACTACATTGACCGGATCTTTCGCACTTGAGAATGGTGGTGCATAAGATAATTCCAAAGCGGATAAATCTTGAATCTTACCGTGTAGACTGATGACTGTTGCAATCACATCAATTCGTTTTTCACTACCTTCTCCACCAACTGCTTGAGCTCCTAAAATAGTACCCGTAGTTGGATCAAACAACACCTTTAAAGCAATGTTTTTCGCATTGGGATAATATCCTGCATGATTTCCACGGTGTGCATGTAACGCTTGATACGCCATGTTTTTTTGTTTTAACATGCGTTCATTGTTTCCAGTTGTTGCTACTACTTGATCAAACACCTTTAAGACACTAGTACCTAAAGTACTAGGATATCTCGCATCACGTCCATGAATGATATCCGCAACAACACGCCCTTGGCGATTGGCAGGCCAAGCGAGTGGAATTGCTGTTTTACTACCAGAAACAAAGTCTACGACTTCAATGGCATCACCGATTGCATAAACATCCTGTGCATAACTTCCATCCTCGTTTTGTAGTTGTAACGTATCATTCACAAGCATATGACCTCTAGGTCCACAGGCAAATCCCGCATCACTCGCTAGTTTACTATTTGGTGAAACACCAATTGCCAAGATAACAATGTCTGCTTGTAATTCACTTGCATTATCTAGATGTACCATCGTCCCTGCATGTGAGAACCCTGTTACACCCGTATTAAGATGCAACACAACACCGTGTTGCTCTAGTGTTTCATGTACCATCTGTGCCATTTCAAAATCGAGTGGTGCTAATACTTGTGGCATCTTTTCTACAAGCTTTACATCCAGTCCACGTTCGACTAGATTTTCTGCCATTTCAACTCCGATAAATCCACCACCTACAACAACCGCTGTTTTCGCTTTGTTGTTTTTAATAAAGCGATCAATTGCATCGGTATCAGGAATGTTTCGTAACACAAACAGGTTAGTTGCTGCTTCAATTCCTTCAAAAGCAGGTACCATTGGTTTTGCTCCAGGAGACAAAATTAAAACATCATAGCTTTCTTCATACGTTTCTTGACTACGATGATTTTTCACAACAACTTTTTTATGCTCTTGATCCACCTTTATCACTTCTGAAAAATTACGAATATCCAGTGCAAATCGTTTTCGCATGCCTTCTACCGATTGCACAATTAGTTTCTCACGCTCTGTGATTACTCCACCGATATAGTATGGTAATCCACAGTTTGCAAAGCTAATATATTCATCTTTTTCAAACAAGATAATTTCATCTGTTTCAGAGAGTCTTCTAAGTCTTGCTGCGGCCGTAGCTCCACCAGCAACACCTCCTACAATTACAATTTTACGCTTCATCTTTTCCCTCCAGGGTAGCTATCAACTTAGCTACTTGTTGATTACTTACAAAATAATACTTTTCATTTTTTTCACTTCGACAATCTACAATGCCCGCATCTTTTAATTTTGCTAGATGTTGGCTAATCGCAGATTGAGAAATTTGCAAACAGGTATCCATATAACTAACATTACATTCCCCTTTTGCTAATAATCCCTTGATAATGGTTAAGCGGATGGGATGTCCCATCATCTTAAATAACATTGCTTGTTGTTGATTACTTTTTTGATCCTGCATCTTTTCACCTCTGTTTTCTATATTAGCAAATACTTATATAGTTTGCAAGTTTAAGTATAAAAAAACTTCCGTTAAGGAAGTGTCTTTTGTGAACGTAGTGCTTCTAGTGCATGGATTGCCGGCGTGTCCATTAGCTCCAACATCATTGTAATCAGTTCTTCTTGCGAGAGATTTTCTTGATGCGTAAACCAATAATCTAACATATGCAAGGTAATAGAAAGCACAAACTCTAACTGATAATCCAAACGAGTCGTATGAAATTCACTTGGTATTTGTGCTAGTAACCCAAGTTTTAAACGCGCTTTCACACGCTTTGCAAAGGCTGGGTCGCCCCTTTCACCTAAAAGATGACCGTAGTAGCGACCATTTGTTTCATACAATTTAATAAAGGCATCTAGTGGATTAGCTTGATTTTTCATCATCCGTGGCAAAGCATCAACATCCGGTACCAATTGTTCTTCCCACTGCTCCAACACATCGTATACATCATGAAAGTACTCATAAAACGTAGCCCGGTGATAACCAGCTTGTTGCATCAAAGCTTTGATGGTAATCTTCTCAATCCGTTGCTGTTCATATAAACACCAAAAAGCATCCATAATATCAAGGCGTGTTTGATTGTGCGCTTTATTTTTATCCATACCCATCTCCATTTTTCGACAAACGCGTTGTGATTGTCGATTGTCATCTAGTATTTTGTCTTTTATACTTGTATCATACAACACACAGGGTGTGCAAGCAAAGGAGCGTTTATGATTACAATTTTAACTGCTGGAAGTCGTGGTGACCTACAACCCTACATCGCTTTGGCTCAAAGCCTACAAAGACAACAACAAGAAGTACAGATTGTTTGTGGCATTAGTTTACAACCACTGGTCACATCTTACGGCATCGCAAGTATTGCTATGAGTCTAGATCATACAAGCAAAGACATCGATCCATTGCTGATCGACTTGGCAAGCAATGCGAGCAATCCACTGCAAATGCTACGTGCTTTTTCAAAAATGAAGGCATATGCTCATAGGATGGTCGAAGAAATGGCAACTGCATGTGAAGGAAGTGATTTGATTATTTATCATCCTGGTTGTACGATTGGATATTTTATTGCCAAATCAAAACAGATACCAGCGGTTTTAGCTTGCCCCTTCCCTATGCATGCAACCAAAGAGGTGGCCTCCCTGATTAGCTATGGAAAAACACCGATGCCAAAAAAATTGAGCTATCAACTCTTACAAGGTATGCTGTGGATGGCAAGTCGTGATGGAATCAAGGCATATAAAAAACACCATCCACAAGCAATTGAAGCGGTGGTAACTCCATATGAACGCTTGGATAAACAACACATAGCTGTAGTATCTTGTAGCAATCACGTCTTTAGTAGACCCAAGGATTATAGTGACTTGATTTATCAAAGTGGGTATTGGTTTGTGAAAGAGACTAGTGATGATCAACCAAGTGCAACCCTTAGTGCCTTCCTAGAGCATCATCAAGCACCTGTTGTGATTGGCTTTGGTAGTATGTTGCAAGCCAAAGACAAACAATTGATGGCTACTTTGGTCATCGAAGCCTTAACTAAACTTGGACAAAGAGGGATCTTAATTGGATTTGGAGTATTGGATTCGTTACCAGAGCATATCTTCACTTTGGATGAAGTTCCACATACTTGGTTATTCCCAAAATGTGCGACCATCGTCCATCATGGTGGAGCGGGCACGAGTGCTGCTGCCTTTAGAAGTGGAGTTAGTAGTGTTGTTGTCCCTTTCTCTAACGACCAATTTGCTTGGGCACATCGGGCTTATGACCTAGGTGTTGCCAGTAAACCACTCTACCGTAAACATCTAAGTGCAACACGCTTAGCACAAGCAATACTAGCAGCACAAGAGCCAACACGCCTTGCCAATGCCAAGCTTTTAGCGAGCAAGATCCAACAAGAGCCAGGCGTTGATGCAATTGCGCAAAAGATCATTGCACTAGGAGAAAAACAATGAAAAAAATACTGATTACCGGAGCCCTTGGTAATGTCGGACGCTATGTTGCGCAAGCAGCAATTAAAAATGGAAGGGAGGTTGTTGTAGCGGATATCAACATCATATCCCTGCAGGAACAATACCCCGAAGCAACCTGCGTTTATTTTGACTTTTTAAACCCAGATACCTTTATGCAAGCATTAGATGGTGTTGGATGTGTGTTTTTGATGCGTCCACCACACCTTGGTAAACCCAAAGACTTACAACCCTTTATTGATGCGATGCAAGCAAGTCAAAATATCGAACTTGTCTGTTTCTTGTCCTTGATTGGAATTGAACGCAATCCCATTCCACCTCATTATAAAATCGAGCGAGCAATTGAGCGGGTCAACCTCCCCTATTGTCACATTCGACCAAGTTTCTTTATGCAAAATATCAGTGGAGTTCACGCCTTTGAAATCAAGCACTTCAATAAAATCGTGGTTCCGGTGAAAAAAGCCAAAACCAGTTTTATCGATGCTCAAGATATCGGCTCATTCATTGCTCATGTCTTTGAAAACCCTCAACAACATCAAAATGTCGGATACTCGATTACTGGACCAGAAGCATTGGATTATCATGAAGTAGCAACCATACTATCCAACCAGTTAGAACGTGAGATCACCTATGCAAACCCTAGCCCGAAACTAGCGAAACAGTATTGGTTTAACGTGCGCAACCTAGATAAAACCTATGCTACTGTGATGAGCATGTTGTATCTAATGACTCGACTCGGTACCGCAAAAAAAACGACTGCAACCTTCGAAGCTTTGATGAAAACAAAGCCAACCAGTTTTGAAACCTTCGTAAAAAAGAACCTAGCAGCATGGAAATAACCAACAAAAAAGACAATCAAAATTTTGATTGTCTTTTTTGGCACCCATAGCAGGACTCGAACCTGCATCTAAGTCTTAGGAGGACCTTGTTCTATCCCTTGAACTATATGGGCATACTCCTATGATACTTTGGCTTAGCGAGAATTGCAAGATTGTTTTTACCAAGCTCTACGCTTTGGAAACAATAATTTACAACCCCAACCAATCAAAATCACACCAAACAAAACGCTTGGTTGGATGTACAACATCGGCCATCCATTTGCAAGACTTAGATAATACAATCCAACAAACAAAACTAAGGTTTTAAACAAACCAAAACCATAGTTTAAAAAACTCGATACAGCTGGAAGGATCAAAAACAAGGTCCACCACCCAGGAAAGAAGATAGAAAAGTTCCAGTAATGCATCGCATCACCAAGATATGCGATTCCAACAGCAACAAAAAATAAACCCATAACAGATATGGATGAAGATTTTCTCATAAGTATACCTCCGACTCTTTGAGGATTATACCAAACCTATGGAAATAAAAGCAAGTAAAAAAAAAGCACCCGAAGGTGCTCGTTAACGAATGGATTGAAATAAAGTTCCATAACTTGGCAACGAATACAAGTTACTATCGCAATAGCGCTCACTCGCATCCGCGTGTGATCTGATTTCTGCCATTAATGGTTGTAGACTTTGTAAGATATATTTTCCTTTATGAACCGCATCGCTCATACCACTTGCATTTTGAATGCGTGTTTCCAATTCAAGTTCTAAGGCAATGAGTTGATTGACATGTGCTAACATTGTTTCACAACGTGATTGTAGTGGTGTGCTTTCAAAAAGCGCTAAACTACGTTTAAAGCTTTCTACCTGTTTTACTACATCCGGAATAATTCTAGTATTCAACATCATCAACATCGTTTTTGCTTCAATGAGACGCGTATTGTTGAGTTCCTCATAATTAATTTCTTGACGAGATAAGAGTTCTTCTTTGGTTAACACATGGAAGCGCTCATAAAGATCAATGACATGTGGTTGACTCAAACAAGCAAGTGATGCAAAGTAAGTCGTAATATTTGGCAATCCACGACGTGTTGCTTCCTCAATCCAGGAAGGTGCATATCCATCTCCACCAAAGATGACACGTTTATGTTGTTTTAAGGTTGCCTTAACAATCTCATATACCGCATCCAAATCACAACCTTTGCTTTCTAGTTGTACGATAATATCTTCTAATGCTTTCGCCATAATAAGGTTAAGTACGGTCGTTGTTGTTGCGGCTGAACGCGAGGATCCTACCATACGGAACTCAAACTTGTTACCAGTAAAGGCCATCGGAGAGGTACGGTTACGATCGCATGCATCACTTGGTAAGTCTTTGATATTTTCTAATGGTCTAAAATCACGTTTTACTACTTCTTTTTTAGCTCCTGCTTCAATATCTTCCAACATCCCTTCGATATCACTTCCAAGGAACATACTAATAACTGCTGGAGGTGCTTCACTCGCTCCCAAACGCTCATCGTTTCCAGGACCTGAAGAACTCATACGTAACAATTCTGGATAGGTATCAACACCTGCAATCATTGCAGAGACAAAGAGTAAGAACACTTTATTTTCATATGGTGTATGCCCTGGTGCGAACACATTTAAGCCTGTATTGGTTGCTAGAGAGAAGTTGGTATGTTTTCCAGACCCATTCACACCAGCATATGGTTTTTCATGCAACAAGCAAACCAAATCGTGTTGAAGTGCTACTTTTTGTAGAATTTCCATCATCAATAAGTTTTGATCAATCGAAATATTACAATCTCCAAAAATTGGAGCAAGTTCAAACTGGGTTGGTGCTACTTCATTATGCTCGGTTTTCGCAAATACCCCAAGTTTCCACAACTCTTCGTTTACATCCTTCATAAACGCTTCGACACGTGTTGGGATGCTACCAAAATAATGGTCTTCCATCTCTTGTCCTTTTGGTGCCATCATCCCAAACAACGTTTTTCCACAGTTAATCAAATCCGGGCGTTGTAAGTATAGGTTACGATCAACCAAAAAATACTCTTGTTCTAAACCAATGACCGTTTTCGTACACTTGACATCCTCGTATCCGAGTAAATGTAACACGCGTGTTGCTTGTTGATTGACTGCTCCAATACTACGTAATAAGGGTAATTTTTTATCTAAAGCATCCCCATAGAAACTAACAAAAATAGTAGGGATATAAAGTACGTTATCGCGAATAAAGATTTGAGATGTAATATCCCAATACGTATATCCACGTGCCTCAAACGTTGCCCGTAACCCCCCATTTGGAAACGAAGATGCATCTGGTTCCCCTTTGATAAGATCTTTTCCTCTAAATTGTAATAGTGGAGTCGCATCCGTACCTACTTCTAAAAAGCTTTCATGTTTTTTGGCAGTAGCTCCGGTCATCGGTTGGAACCAATGGGTGTAATGGGTTACCCCTTCTTCTATTGCCCACGCCTTCACAACACTAGCAATTTCATCTGCACTTTCTAAATCCAACGGCATCAAATCACGAACAGCTTCTTTGTATTTTCCATACACTTTCGGTGACAACGACTTTTTCAGTTTTGCCATCGTTAAACACTTACTACCAAACATTTCAATCATTTCTGCTTTCATCCCTATTTCTCCTTTAAGCCGATTGGCTGATCCGTATTGAAATACCATGCACTTGAAAAAATTCTTTCATCCCTTTCCCCGCTTTTCTTTGTAAAATGAAAAGCAAATCTACTTGCTTTGCTCGAGTTATGCTCCTTATCTTGGTCCAATAATCCAAAGAGCGAGCTCCTTGTTTCACCCCACTTTTATAAAAAAAGCGGGTGGTTCATCCTTTGAAAGGACGAATCACTCCGCGTTACCACCTAACATTACCACTGTATTTATCAGTGATCACTCTACCATAACGGCGGTTACCGTCACACCTTGTACGTGCGCTACTCCTGGATGTTATTCGAAATAAGCATGCGGCTGATTTCCCACTATCTTCAGCTCTCTGTACGCTGTTTTTATTTCTACTGGTTCCAATCTTCGTATTTCACTATATTTGAAATTATAGAACGCTTATAAAAAAATGTCAATTATTTATGACATTTTTTACATTTTTTATCATTTATTCAAATTATATTTGAATTATATGACATATTTTTCATTATTTGTTGGTTATATCTGTTTTTAATTCAGAATTGTCCTCATTTTTCCTATCTGGTTGTAGTTTTACTAAAACTTGTAAGATTCGTTTGTCATGAATTTCAAGGATTTGAAAATTTACACCTTCCAACTCCACACGCTCTCTACTATCATCACTTGGAATATAACCCAATTCTTTGAGTAACAAGCCTCCAACCGTATCAAAGTCGTCACTATCTTCCGCAAAACTTAAATCCATCGCTTCATTGAGTGCTGCAATGGATAAATTTCCAGCAACCAAAGCGACACCATCTTGCAACCAAGAAAAACGTACTTCTTCTTCATCAAATTCATCGTCAATTTCTCCCATTACTTCTTCAATTAAATCTTCAATGGTAACAATACCACTAAAGCCTCCATGTTCATCAATAAGCAGTGCCATATGACGTTTGATACTTTGTAGTTCTTTGAATAGCGCATCAATATTTTTCCGTTCTGGCACAAAGTAAGCCGGCTGTAAGATGGAGCGAAGATCAACTTGCTCAAAACCCACACGTCTTGCTTCTACTAAAAAATCTTTCATAAACAAGATACCAATACAATGATCACTTGTTCCTTCAAATACTGGAACTCGAGAATACCGATACTCTATGAGTTCATCGATAAACTCAGGTAAAGGTCGTGTGATATCAATCATATAAACATCTCTTCTTGGCGTCATTACTTCTTCTGCCGTTTTATTATCAAATTCGAAGATACTGTTGATCATTTCGACTTCTGTTTCATTGATTACACCATGTTCTTGTCCAACCTCGACTAATGAGCGAATCTCTTCTTTACTGACACGCTCTTCCATACGTTCCCCCAACATCCCAAACATCCGTAAGACAAGGTTCGTCGTTTCTGTCAACAACCAAACAAAAGGTTGTAGCACAAGTCGAATAACTTGAATGATACCAGCAACACGCAAAGAAATCTTCTCGGGATTTTTAAGGGCAATGCGTTTGGGTACCAACTCTCCTAGTACGAGTGTTAGATAACTAAGTAACAAGGTAACAAGCACGAGGGAGAGTTCTTGTGCGTAAGGTATCTTCCCTTCCCAATAACTCGCTAAGACTGTTGAAATCGAGCTTGCCGCAAAGGCAGAGCTCAAAAACCCCGCTAAAGTGATGCCTACTTGAATGGTTGATAAAAACATCGTCGGCTCTTCTAATAGACGCTCTAACTTCATCGCTTTGAGATTACCCTGTTCAATTAATATCTTTAAGCGATTGCGATTAATCGAGATAATAGCCATTTCACTCATAGAAAAAAAAGCATTTACAATCGTTAAGAGTAAAATAATCAGCAATTGTTGTGGAATGTTCATAGCTTCACCTCAATCGCATTATACCACCTATAAAAAAAAAGTTGTGAAAATGCCGTTTGTTCTTGGGTATTGCTTGTTTCCATAAAAAAACACACCCTTAGGTGTGTTAGTCTACTAGCATTTTGATAAACTGATCTCCACGATCTTCAAAACTTTTAAACTGATCAAAACTTGCACAAGCAGGAGCTAAGACAACCACATCACCGCGCTGTGCAATCGATTGTGCTTGCGTTAGTGCTTCTTGCATCGTATTTACAATTGTACTGCGTGAGAAGGTTGCGGCAATCGCGTTTCTTGTTTCACCAAAAGCAAAACAATGTTTTACACGTGTATCATAGGCATGCATACAAGTAAACGGTAAGCCTTTATCACTTCCACCTGCAAGTAAGATGATATTGCCTTCAAAGGCTTGTAGCGCAATGCAGGCAGCTTCTGGGTTGGTTGCTTTACTATCGTTGTAGTAGCGTACCCCATCTAGTGTCGTGACATATTGTAAACGGTGCTTCACACCATGAAACTGTTGTAGTACAAGTTGAATTTGAAGTGGTGATACCCCCATCAAATACGCCATCGCAGCAGCAGTTAAACAATTGCTGATATTATGAGCACCAACAACGAGTAAATCATCCAGAGAGAATAAGACAACATCATCTAACACTGCTTCCCTATTTTTGATTGTTAGGTTTGCAGGTTTATCTAGGCTCATGGTAATCATATGGCTTGGAATATTTTTTGCATAAGCAACAACGTTTTCATCATCTAGATTTAAGATAAAGAAATCATCTGCGCTTTGATTTTCATATATTTTACATTTACTTTGATAATAGCTTTCTACACTCCCCATATAATCAAGGTGATCTGGTGTTAAATTCGTTATCGTTGCGATATGTGGAGCAAAGCGCTCACACCCTAGCAACTGAAAATTTGATAACTCAATCGCAACATTTTTTTCCGCTTGTCCATATAGCAAAGCAAGTTCACTTAGCGGTGTTCCAATGTTACCCGCTACACAGCCATTGCCCAAAGTGTCCAAAAAGAGCCCCAAAAGTGTCGTAATCGTCGTTTTCCCATTGGTTCCGGTAATCGCACCGTAATGGAAGTTTTTAGCGTAACGATATCCAATTTCTACTTCCGTATAAATCTTCCACCCTTTGGCCTGAATTTTTTGAATAAATGGCACATGATATGGTATTCCTGGGTTCTTTACCACAAAAGCAAAGTCCTCGTCCAACAATGTTTCTGGATGAGCATTCGCGATACAAACAATCCCCATAGCTTCTAGGTTTTCCTGATCCGCAATCACACCACCATCATTTAATACAACTTCATAGCCTTGTGCTAATAATAATTTCGCACAAGCGATGCCACTTTTTGCAGCACCAATCAAGAGTACGCGTGGCATTAGTGAATCCCTATCCAGAATCCAATAATAGCAAGCACAATTCCAACAAGGGCAAAATTACGAACAATATGAACCTCTTTCATCCCACCTAGTTCAAAGTGGTGGTGTAAGGGTGCCATGCGGAACAAACGTTTCCCT
The DNA here is from genome assembly GCA_051658525.1 of Erysipelotrichaceae bacterium. Classification (GTDB taxonomy): domain Bacteria; phylum Bacillota_I; class Bacilli_A; order Erysipelotrichales; family Erysipelotrichaceae; genus JBOFMT01. The sequence continues at coordinate 40,466 of JBOFMT010000104.1, forward strand.
TTGCTCGCTTTAAAGTATCCTACTTGTAACACCACCGATAGCGTTTCTACCAAGAAAATTCCACCAATTACAAGCAAGGCAATTTCTTGTTTTAAGATCATAGCACTCGCTGCCAACAGTGCACCTATAGCCAAAGAACCGGTATCTCCCATAAAAATCTTAGCTGGGTATTTATTAAATTGTAGGTATCCTACTAGTCCTGCAATTACCATAACAAGCAATAAGGCTAAACTCATATTTCCTTGCAACAAGGAAAATGCTACAAATGGTACAATCGCAATGATACTTGTCGTTGCGCATAAACCATCTAGTCCATCTGTTAAGTTGGTTGCATTGCTTTCTGCTGTAAACATAATAAAGATAAAGAAGAAAAACAACAAACCCAACTCTAAATCAATTCCAAAAAATGGAAGGTATAAGCTTGTCGTTCCTACTTGCGTATACAGAGCAAATAAGATTACAGCTAGCAATGCTTGTAATCCAAATTTTGCTTTTGGTTTTAAACCTTCATTGTTTTTACGTACAACAATAATATAGTCATCAAGTAACCCAATACCTGCATAACCTACATAAGCTAACAATACAATGATCATATCCAGTTGCATTGCTGCTTTAAAATCAAGCACCAAGAACAAGAGTACCGGCACTAGGACAAACACAATTCCACCCATCGTTGGGGTTCCTTGTTTATGTGCATGTGATTTGGGTCCTTCTTCTCGCATGCTTTGTCCAAACTTAATTTTATGTAAATATTTGATCAGGCTTGGCATCACCACTAATACAGCAATCAAAGTCATTACAAACCCAATGATTAATCGTTCCATAACATCACTCCATTCTAGTCTAATTTTACTACGATTTCATATTCTTTACTAATGATGTCCCCTGGTTTAAAGTTTTGTTCCACAACACAACCAAAGCCATCAATAGCAATCGGAAGTCCGGTCAACTGCCAAAACGCAGTGACATCTTTTCTAGTCCATCCAACCATATTTGGCATTTTAATGGTTGTACCATCTGTTAATAAGAAGATTGTTTGATTGTTGTTGACTAGACTTCCCGCTTTGGGATATTGGTCTACAACAACACTTCCATCTCCAATCACAACTGGTTTTACCAAATAGGGATCGAATTTGTCCACTGTATATTCTACACTATGATTGCGGTAATTGGCCATAGTAAATTCTTGATATGTTTGATCTTCATCATTTTCTACGCTCTCTCCATGTTTATCACCAGCAACATTGAGACTTAATAGCGCTTGCATCATCGCTTGACTATAGTATTCTCCACTTAGTCTTGTCGGTGTTGAGTTTTCAAACGCATAATACATCATAACTTTAGGATCATCAGCAGGCGCTGCTGCCATAACGCTAGAAACATAGGTATTCGAATATTTTCCATCCTTAAAGATTTCCGCTGTCCCAGTTTTTGCTGCGACCGTTGTATCATTTAAAGCATAAATCTTAGCGGTACCAACTTCATCTTCTACAACACGTTGCATCAGTTCCAACACCTGATTCGCCGTACTTGCTTTGATTGGTGTTCCTGCTATTTCGGTTTCATATTGCTCTAAGATGCTGCCATCTTCTCCACTAACAACTTTATCAATAAAGTAGGGTTTCACCATAACACCTTCATTAAAGATGGCACTATATGCTTGCAACAGATTTAAGGTCGTCATAGAACTACCCTGTCCAAATGCCGTAGTCAGTTTTTCAAACGGATAGGTATAGTTTAATACCCCCCCAACACTATTCATCCCAGCCACCTCGACCGGTTCAAATAACTTAAAGGCATCCAAATAATTTGCGAAGGTATCCAGTGGTAGAAAGTCGGTTAATAACTGGGCAATCACCGTATTGGAAGAGCGAATCATCCCTTCATCATAACTAATCATACCCCAACCTTTCCGGTTGGCATCGTTGATGGTTCCAATCGCACCTACACTACTTGGTAAACGTATAATCTTACCATTGGCATCCAGTCCTACATGGAAGGCCCCGGTTTGAACCAACTTATCTGGATCATAGTTACCCGTATCAATCGCGGCTGCATAGGTAAACGGCTTCATGACCGAACCTGGCTCAAATGCATATTCTGCAGGCATATTAAGATAGTTTTCAATCACACGCTCATTTAAGTCAAAACTAGGAGCGCTCGACCAAGCTAAGATGCGTCCAGTTTCAACCTCCATAATCACACTCCAAGCTTTGGTAGCACCGAGTTTGTCAATGGTTTGTTGGAGTGCAGATTCTAGTGCTACTTGCACATTTTTATCCAGTGTTAAATAGACATCATTTCCATCCACACTTGTTTTCTCATAATAGGAAGTCCCAGGTAGCGTATAGTTATTTGCATCCTTTAAACTCTTTTTCACGCCATTTTGACCCGTTAAGGTATTGTTGAAGTATTGTTCAATGCCCATACGACCGGTAATGGCACCAGTTACTTCATCGTATTGAGCAAAGCCAATCAGATGCGAAGCAAAAACACCAGTCGGATAGACGCGGTCAATATTACGTTCAAATTCAATACCAGGAAGTCCACTTGCTACGATTTCATCACGCTGTGAACTGGTAACCTTTTTTCCAATATAACCAAAATAGGTTTGGTATAAATCCTGATTTAGATATTCTAAAAACGCTTCTGGTGTAGATCCTAAAATATCGGATAACACCTTTGCTGTTTCTTCTTTATCGACAACATAAGCTGGTACATTCCCAATGCCCAAACGACTAGAATCCAGTATCGCATACATCGTATACGTATCTACATCCTGCGCAATAACTTCTTGGTTACGATCATAAATCACACCACGGTTCGCTTGAATGTACTCCGTTTTGATTTGGGTATTGCTTTGTTGTGCTAATACATTTTTACCTGAACGAAAATGAAGTCCAGTTGTGATCGTATACAAACAGACCAAACATACGAAAAGCCCAATAAGATACTGGGCCAGGGCAATGTTTTTTATTGTTCGATTTGCATAAACAACTTGATTCTTTTTCGTGTTGCGTTTTCGTTGTTGTTTCATATGCTACCACCAACCTAATCGCCTAATGCTACGATGTTATCTTGATTTGCAGTTAGCCCATCTTCCTCAACAAGTTCGAGAATGCGGTCACGATTTTCCATTTGTTTTACTTCCAAACTCATCGTGGAAACCTTTTCTTGTTCAACAAGGATGGTAGCATTTAAACTACTAACCTCATTGGCAAGGGTAACATTGTAGGATTGGATGAAAAACTTTGACCCAATAAATGCAAAACAAGATAACACCGCTAAACTATACAAGATGATTTCTGAAATACGTTTATTTTGTTTCTTCGTTCGCTTTATCGTCGCCATGATCCTTCACCCTTTCTATCACTCGCAATTTTGCCGAATGGGAGCGGTTATTTTCCGCTAACTCTTCACTACTCGCTTCAATTACTTTTTTATTCACCAAACGATAATCCGCTTGCTTTTCCATACCTGGCATTACCGGAATTCGTTTGTCGATTTTTTCTACTTTACTTACGGCATTGAATGCCTCTTTTACAATACGATCTTCCAAACTTTGGAAACTGATGACAGAAATTCGACCTGTTTGATTCAACATGGCTAACCCTTGGTCTAAGACTGCTTCAATTTCACCCAATTCATTGTTCACTTCAATTCGTATCGCTTGAAAAATTTTCTTCGCTGGATGCCCTTTGCTATTGACTACCTTTGCTGGTAGTGCTGATTTGATGATATCAACGAGTTGAAACGTCGTTTCAATCGGTGCAAGTTCTCTAGCAGCTTCAATCTTTCTTGCTACTTGTTTGGAATATTTTTCTTCTCCATATTTAAAGAAGATACTTACCAAACGCTCATATGGGTAATGATTGATAATTTCATAGGCATTGAGTGATTGGGTTTGATCCATACGCATATCGAGTGGTGCATCATAACGGTAGCTAAAACCACGATGTGCATCATCAAATTGTGGACTACTAACACCTAAATCAAGAATCAAACCATCAATACGGTTAACACCACGTGCATTGAGCTCTTGTTGCAAGTGTGAAAAACTTGCATGAATAATTTCAAAATTACTTCCTACCGCTTCCAAACGTGGTCTTGAGTCTGCTATCGCATCTAAGTCACGATCAAAGCAATATAATTTTCCTTGTGGGATTCTTGCTAACAATGCTGAGGAATGGCCGCCGCGCCCCAAAGTTCCATCAACATAGACACCATCCGCTTTAATGTCCAACAAATCCAAGGATTCGTTTAGTAATACGCTATAGTGTTTCATTACAGTATAAAATCCGTCATCGCTTCGGCGATTTCTTCAAAGTTCATACTTGCGGCATCATAATATTCATTCCATCGTTGTGCATCCCAAATCTCAATACGACTTGCAGCACCGATGATCATACATTCCTTCATCAGTTTCGCCTCCTTGCTTAAACTTGACGGTATCAAGATTCTTCCTTGTCCATCCAACTCACATTCACATGCCTTTGCTGTTAGCATATGGACATACATGCGAGCTTCTTTTTTCGTTGTTGGTAATTTTAGTAGATCTTGGTAGATTTTTTCCCAAGCATCCATTGAGTGTACCGTTAAACAACTATCTAGTCCTCTAGTAACTACGACCTTAGGACCTAATTGTTCACGGAATTTCGCAGGCAAAATGATACGACCTTTGGCATCCATATTATGTGCATATTCTCCCATGTACATACCATTCACCCCACAATCTACCACTTTGTGCTACTACTCACCACAATTATAGTCTTTTTTGCGTTTTTTGTATAGTAAGAACTAGTAAAATTTACAAACTTTTTCTTAATATGTGAAAACCTAAGAAAGCGTTTTCTTCTCGTGTCAAAAATCGCCCTTTTAACAACATTTTTTGTAAATACCACTTTCACACAATGTGAGACAAGCAAAAAAAAAGAGCTATTGCTCATTTTTATATCAACCTAACCCCATAAACTCAGGGCCAACAACAACAAACCTCCATAATACATAAAAAGATTAAAAAATTTCGTCCACTTCCACTTCTTTTCATAAAAGTATAAAAACAAAAGAATCGCATCAGATAAGAAGAACAATCCAGCACCTAACCAGATTAGCAGTAACGATAAATCGATTCCTGTATGGAATAAGATCTGCGTTGCACGCCCAAAGAGCAATCCAACAAATACCGAATACAACAACAAACTCTTTTCCAACCCTCTTACGTTCATACCAGGTAAATTTTTTATTAGGAACAGGATAAATAAGAAACTAGAACCAGCTCCTAACAAATCCCACACACCAAAAGCAGCAAGTGGTAACAGGGCCACTATAAAAGCGCAGTGTGCAAATAAGAAGGAGAACAAACCAGCTAAAAACCATATTTTATCTTCTCCCTCAATGCTTATTGCTAAGAGCACATCACCACTTAAACATAATACAAAAGCCAACAACATCCAAACATTCCATGTTTGGTATTGCCACATCCCCCACAAAGCAATAATGACAAAGCAAACACTTTGTAGTGTCTTCGCTACTACATAATAAGTCTTTGCCTCTCTTTGATAACAAGTAAGCATCAAAACGACAAACAACACAAGATAGAGCAGTATCCATACCCACATCATACGATCCCCTCCTTTGCTCCATCATAACACAACTTGTTAGTAACCTCACGTAAGACAAAAAAAGTAACACGAGAACTCGCGTTACATAAGTGGAGCAACAATACGCATCGCAGCTTGTGCGATGGTTGTCCGCAATTTTTGCTTTTGATAAAAGGCTGGCGTAATTTGGGTACAAACGTCTAACATGGACTCAAAATCTGCTTTGAGTTCCTGTAGTGCTTTGGTATCATACATAAACACACCACATTCAAAATGATAATAGAGACTACGATAATCTAAGTTTACCGTTCCAATCGTTGCATAAAGACCATCTACTACACAAGTTTTTGAATGGATAAATCCCGGTGTATATTCATAAATATGAACCCCACCCTCAATTAACTGTTCATAGTAGGAGCGTGTCGTAAAGTGTACAAATGGTTTATCAGCAACACCAGGTGTAACAATACGGACATCCACCCCTTTTTTCGCTGCAAGAATCAGCGCTGTTGCTACTTCGTTATTGATGATTAAGTATGGGGTATTAATATAAATATAATCACTTGCAACATTAAACATATTCATATAGATGGATTCCCCAACAGTTTCGTTATCGTAAGGAGAATCTCCATACGGTTGTACATAACCTTTAGCTTCAGGATTCGCCAATCTACTTGCATCCACCTTGAGTGCTTGTGGATCAAAACTTCCTTCTTTGTGAAAATGCCAGTTTTCTAAGAACATCAAGTTCATTGCGTAAACCGCTTCTCCTTGCATCATCATAGCACAATCTTTCCAGTGTCCATACCGTTTGATTGTATTGATGTATTCATCCGCAATATTTATTCCACCTGTAAAGGCTGTATGTCCATCGATGATCGTAATTTTACGATGATCACGATTCTGGATAAAAATAGAGAAAGCAGGCACAAACGGATTGAACGCAAGTGCTTGAATACCATAGCTAGCAAGAATTTTTTCATAATTATCTGGGATTAAATTAATACTACCAGCATCATCATAAATCAAGCGCACATCAACACCTGCATCAACTCGTTCTTTTAAGATATCCAATAATTCACTCCACATTTCACCTTCCGCTAAAATAAAATACTCCATATAAATATAACGTTTGGCATTTCTTAATTGTATTTTTAAAGCTTCAAAGAAATCTTCACCCAAAGGATAGTAAGTAGTATCGGTATTTTTATAAGCACTCATACCACAGACAGTTTCAATAAAACGACTTTGACTTTCCAAAATACGATTAAATCCACGCATCTCATCAACCAAACCATGATCTTCTTGGTAGAGGGCAAAAAACTTTTCTCGATTGGATTCCATCTTTTCTTCCACTTGTTTTGGTTGGCGCATCCGCTTAATAATTAAATAAAACAACCCCCCAAAAATTGGCACGACAAAAATAACAATCATCCAAGATAGTTTAAAGGTTGGATTCATGGTACTTCGTACCACATTAACCCCAACCAAAAGACTAATCAAATAAAATAAGATATAGAGATTACTATAACTACTCAACATCCACACCGCACCAACGATCGCTAGAAACTGAATAACCAATAACACCACTACAATCGTCAGTCGATTCGTAAAGAAATGCAAGAACTTTTTCATAAGATCCCCCCAAAGCTAGTTACTACTTAGTTTACCATAAACCCAATAAAAAACAATATTTTACATATTTTGTCGGACTTTATCCTTTGTATTCTTTTAAAAAAACAGGCTCGCGCCTGTTCCACTTTTATTTCATTTCTTGTAAGATTCTGGCTTTCATTACCGCTTTGGCTTGTTGTTCTAATTGATCATCAAGCGGTGCTAATACCACATCTTGATAACGCTTCGCTAACGCTTTCGCAATAACCAAATCTGCTATTTCTGGATTTTTTGGTAATAGTGGACCATGTAAATACGTACCGAGTACACAGCCATTATAGAAACCTTCATGCGTATCTCTAACACTATTTCCATGCCCTGCAATCACACGTGCAAACGGTGTAGCTACATTACGTGTTTGACCACCATGGTTTTCAAACCCAACAATATCACTTCCTTCAAATTCCACCAGCACATTTCCAATACAGCGTTCTTTGTTTAGATTCGCTTCCGTATAGTAATCAAAGAATCCAAGTCCCATTGTTTTATGTCCATTGGCATCCAAATAGTATTGCCCAAACAATTGGTATCCACCACATATTAATAGAATAAATGTTTTTTCATCCATCGCTTGTTGAATTTGAGCTTTTCTTGCTAATAAGTCAGCATACAGTTTTGCTTGTTCATTATCCGCACCACCGCCAATAAAGATCAAATCATACTGTGTTAAATCCTTATCCTCTCCAATCCCACACGTGTCTACAAAACAGGTAATGCCACGTTGTTTGGTTCGGATTTTTAAGGTTTGAATATTTCCAGCATCACCATATAAATCCATGATATCGTGATACATCCATACAATCTTCAATTCCATCTTAGAACCCCCTTAACATAGCACGCGTTTTTTGTAGTGCCGTATAGGTTGAAATCACATACAACTCAGCATCATAGGTTACTAGTTGTTCTAGTGCTGTTTTCACATCAGGTTCGACCATAAAAGCAACCTCACCATCACTGTATTTCATTCGTAAGCCCATATCAAAAGCTCTGGTTCCACTACAAATCACCATACTAACACTTGGATCATTTAAACGCTCAAAATGAGCATCCCAAATCCAACTAACATCACGTCCATCTTGATCGTTATCGTTTAAAATCATCATCACAACCTTTTGTTGCTTTGATTGATTGATTGCTTTTAACACTTCATTGGTACCTGTTGGGTTTTTCACTAAATTCAAGACCAACGTTTGACCTTGTTTGGTTGTATATGTTTCATTACGACCATTCATACGATCAAAATGTAAGAAAATATTTTTTTGTACGACTGTGCTAGCACCCAAATCATTACTTAACAACAAAATGGCAGCACAGTTATACATAAAGTAGAGCGCTTTATGATGTACTTGATACAAGATTCCATTCGCTGAAAAACTTCCTGCTTCTAAATCGATATCGCGCAAGCATAAATCATAGTTTACTGGACCAAACTGACCACAGTTACAAGCAAAGCGACCAATATGCGAGTATTGGTAATAATCGTATGCAATCATATTACCGCAATACACACAAAACTTTCCTTCACTACTTTCGTTAGACTCAAGTGTAGACGCACTATTTTGTTCACACCCAAAGAACTTCACATTGTTTGCAAAACGCTGCAAACGTACGACATTTGGGTCATCTCCATTTAGGTATAAGGTACCTGTAAAACCTTCTAATGCCGTTTCTATTTTACGAATCACATGTTCCATCTCTCCACTGCGATCGAGTTGGTCACGGAAAAAGTTATTCACTAGCATGTGGGTAACCGGTACTTCCGCCATTACCTTTGGTACACTAAGTTCATCTACTTCTAGTAACAAAACATCAGCTTCTACTTCTAAATGGAAGTTGGTATGGTTTACTAGTAGGGTCGTAACACCAATTTTAAGGTTATCCCCTTTTAAATTCGCAACAATGTGCGTACCACTTTGTTTTAGTACATCATGGAGCATATTGGTTGTTGTTGTTTTTCCATTGGTACCCGTCAACAAAATGACTGTTTTCGGATATTTGATTTTTGTTAAGAAATCAGGTTGTAATTTTAATGTCACCGTACCTGGAAAGCTGCCTCCACGATGCAACAACCGCAACGCATAGGATACCATTTTCGATAGCATCAATGTGATTTTAGTTTTCATCTTATTTACCTCTATATTAAAAATATATTAAAAAAAAGAGTTTTTCAACTCTTTCCTTATTTAACTTCTACTACTTGTCTTCCGTCATAGTATCCGCATTCGCACATACGATGAGGTTGTTTGTACTCATTACAGTTTGGGCACTTAGCGAATGCTGGAGCAGCCAATTTGTAGTGAGTTCTACGTTTTGCTTTTCTAGTTTTTGAATTACGTCTTTGTTGTACAGCCATGATAGCACCTCCTACTAATCTTCTATTTTAAATTCTTTCAACTTTGCAAGTCGGGGATCAATCTCTTTTGTTTCCTGTTTGGATCGGAGATAATCTTCCTCTTTGACAACTTCCCAACCGTTACCGGAAGGATACTCCGTTAAGCCAGGCTTAACTACCTTTAAAGGTATTTCCATGATAATCAATTGGAAAATTACGGGTAAAAGTTCTACTACGTCCCCTTTTGTTTCGTGAACGTCTTCATCTTTATCTACCTTATCAAAAGAAAACACTTCCAAAGAGTTTGTATGGAAATCATATTCGACGTCCTCTAAAGTAATCGAACATGGCACTACCATCACTCCTTCAATGTCTAGGTTTACATAAACCAAGTCATTGGAAAGATCATAATGAATATTCCCACTTACCGTAACATCAGATAATCCTCTTAAATGGTTTACCTTCGCAAAGGTCGCTGGTTCGAAACTGATCGAATCATCGAATTCGATTGTAGAGTCTTTACTGCGTAACAATTCCGTTTTGGACCATTTCAAAAAAATCACCTCGTTGTCTACCGTATCTATTATAAAGAAACATCATTCAAAAGTCAACTTCAAATGTCGCCCTTTACCAAAGATAGCTTATATATTAAACCATACTTTTTGAATTTAGGAAACAGTTTTGTGCACATTTTTAGAAATATTATTGAAATGCGTTTAAATTGCACTTTTTCCATCTGTTTCCCATAAAATTATGGGAAACATTAACTATTTTTTTCTAAAAATGCAACCACATCATCATAGACCCTTTGATGTTCTGGTTCATTTAATATTTCATGTCGCATCGCTTCAAAATGATGCATACTAACATCATTGTAGCCAAGTGCTCTCATAAATTGTTCTTGGTAATGAAATCCTTTGAGTCCACCAATGACCGGATCATCGTTTCCTGCAATCAAATGGATCGGCAAGGCTTTATTTTGTACTTGATAATCAACTGCATGGTAGACACGTTTTACCATGGTCAATAAATTATAGAACCCATTGGTCGTAAATACAAATCCACATTTCGGATCCGCTTCGTACTTTTGAACTTGCATGGCATCTGAATTGAGCCAGTTGTTTTTACTCACTTCAACAAACCCTTTGGAAAATGCTCCAAACGCCATATTTTGCATCAATTCTGAGCGATAACGATCTCCCTTGGTCTTTGTTAAGATTTTAGTCAACAAGAGCCCTGGGCCTACCAAATCATTCTTACACGGTGGTCCACATAAGATAATACCTGCAAGACTTGCATCGTATTGTTGTAAGTAAAGGCGTGATACCAAAGTTCCCATCGAATGCGAAAAGATAAAGTGCGGTAACCCTGGATAGGTTTCTCGTGCAAAGTCCCCAACTTGTTTTAAGTCCTCAACAATATACCTAGCACTCGTATCATAAAAGTATCCATAATCACTTTGTGCCCTTACACTTTCCCCATGTCCACGATGATCGTGAATCACGCAAATATACCCCGCTTCATTTAAGAAACGCATAAACGGAGTATAACGCTCTTTGTACTCCGCCATACCATGAGAAAATTGCACAATTCCTCGTGGCTTATCACAATCCATAAGGAGCACATCCAAAGCCAATCCATCTGCTTTACTCGCTAATTTTATTTTAGTTTCCATATCGATCACCTCTTATTCTAAGTATATCATAACTTGTTTTTTTATGGTAAAATAGGGGGCAAAAGAAGGTGAAACAATGAAAGCTTGCGGTATTATTACAGAATATAATCCATTCCACTATGGACATTACCATCATATTCAAGAAACAAGGAAAAAAATTGAGAGTGACGTCCTTGTTAATGTGATGAGCGGTCACTTTGTTCAACGCGGAGAACCAGCAATTATCGATAAATGGCAACGCGCCGAAATTGCCATTGAACAAGGTTGTGACCTTGTATTAGAACTACCTTATATTTATGCAACACAAGCAGCAGAGAAGTTTGCTCTAGGTGCTATTCGCACCCTTGCCTTAGCTAAGGTAAGTGACATTGTCTTTGGTAGTGAATCAAACGATGTTTCAAAACTCTATGAACTTGCCACACAAGCAATCGATACCGAAGATAAATCCAAGTCACTTAATCAATTGTATATCCAACAAATGGGACAACTGAAAAGCAATGATATTTTAGGGATTAGCTATATCAAAGCGCTAACAGGCACCAACATCCAAGCCCACACCATCCAACGCACCAACAATTACCAAGATTTACATTTAGCGCGTATTGCTAGTGCGAGCGCAATTCGAAAAGCAGTGTTTAGCGACTTACCCTACACACACACGACCCCAATGCAACACTTAACGACCACGCACCAAATGAAAGCTTACTACCCATGGATCCAGTCGCTACTTTGTACCTTACCCAATTCCTATTTAAAAACATTGTTCCTTATGGATGAAGGGATTGAAAGCCATTTAAAAAAATGCGCTAACCAACACCATACGTATGCAGACTTTTTAGAAGCTGCAACAACAAAGAAATACAGTAAGGCTCGCATTCAGCGAACGCTTGTTCAGCTACTCAACCAAGTAAGTAAAGAAGAAGCATATGCGCTAGAACAAACAAATTTTATTCGGGTACTCGCATTTAACGCCAAAGGGCAAGCATATTTAAAATCCATCAAAGATGAGGTAACCATCGTTACAAGATGGAAAGATTTACCCAAAGCTCACCAAGAAATGGAATACAAAGCTTGTTTTACCTATGCAAGTGTATGTACCCCTCAACAACGCGACTCCTTATGCAAACGCGAAGTACAACCTCCTACCCGCTTCAAGTAGGAGGTTTTTTAATGTTTCCACTTCCCCTCATCGTACAACAAGGAATCTCAGGTTACATCAAAATACAAGGCAATCGCTTTGATATTTTTAATACCCAACATCCCGACGCCACGTCCCCACGTTGATAAAGCTTACCTTGTCCCATGGAGTTCATTGACCGTTTGTTCTTAACTCAACCCTCGTGCTTCTTTTTGTACTTCGCATTTTGTACCAAACCCATAACAACTCCTCACTCCAATAACAACATTGATTGTTAGCTTCTTATCTACGCTAGCAAAGCGCTTGCTTGCATCAAGAAAAAAGCTTATTTCATAAGGAAATAAGCAATGGATTAAAAGCGATAGTTTCTTGGTGGATTTCCTGAGAAATCAGAAATGGTTGCACTTGCTTGATCAATATAAAATACAGTAAAAATTGGATTGTTTGCACTACCATATTGTGAGGCAACGATTGGATTTTCCATACACGCTTGTTTGATCGCTACATTATCTTCAAACACAGCAACACCATCCATACGTAACCAAGCATAAGCTGGACTGGATACACATAGAGAAAACTTTGGATTTGCTTGTAACTCTTGGTAAACTTGTTTGGTTGTATTCGTACAAAACCACAGTTTTCCCCCTTGCTCTAATGAGAACATAAACGGGCGTACTTGAGGAGCACCATCCAACCCTTGTGTTGCTAAATACTGAACAGGATTATCTTGTAAAAACGAAACGACTTCTTGCATATAAACACCCTCCTTTTTGTGTTGTAACTACAACGATTACAACAACAGTATAACACCTTCTTATTGTAACTTCAACAGTTACAACACTAAAAGTAAAAAAAACACGAATCAATCGTGTTTTTGCATTAGGATGTTATCTGCATCCGCAACCACATCGGCTAAGGTAACATTTGCAAGTTGTGCTTCCATTGCTTGTTGTGCTGCAATTAGATGTCGATCCAATACTTGGTGAATATTAGCACCGATTGGACATGCTGGATTCGGGTGTTCGTGAAAGGAAAAAAGTTCTTGTGCTTCCTGCCCTGCCACCGCACGATAAACACTTAGCAAATCAATTTGGTCAGACTCTATTGCTAGACATGCACCACCACTTCCTCGCTGTACTCTTACAAGACCATGCGTTTTCAGTTGTGCCAAGATTTTACGAATAATAACTGGATTTACATTTACACTACCCGCTAAAAATTCACTCGTTATTTTATGTTCTGCTTGAAAATATTCTATTGCTGTTAACATATGTACAGCAATACTAAAGCGACTGGATATTTGCATAGTTACCTCCATACTACTTGTTAGTATAGGTTTTTCACATTGTAATGTCAATCATTACAACTTAAAAAGCTCACCCTAAAGTGAGTTTTTAATTATTGATAAAATTTTACAACGTCGTTTTGTTTCGCATCCACGTTTTGTTGTTTAATTTCACATTGTAACCCTGAAACATTTATGAAAATTACCTCAATTGAAGGAACTTTCGTATAAATACTAGGGAAATCAACTTCCATTATTTTTTCACCACAACGAATCTTTTGATGTTCTTCAATGAATAGTGTAAACCCTTCTCCCTGAAGAGCTACCGTATCAACACCGACATGTAAAATATATTCATTCCCCTCTGTATCTCTTAACCCAATTGCATGCTTGGTTGGAAAAACCATGCCAATTTCACAATCAAATGGTGCATAAAGCTCATTTTGTTTGGGATGCAAGATAAATCCTTGCCCCATCGTTGCAAAAGCGGCATCACTGCAAGCGGATAATGGCAACATTTCTCCGCTTGTAAGTGCACTATGACCTAGTTTTTCCTTCTTTTTTAGAAATCCAAACATTTACTTCAACTCTGGCCAATACCCTTTATTGGCAATAATATAATCTTGCAACAACGCTTCAGCAGTTTGCGTATCATTTACACAACGATTTAACACAAGTGCTTGTTTCGCATATTTATAACTTCCCTGCAAACATGCATCTACAGTTAATTTTTCATATGCATATTGCGTTTCCAACAACCCTTTTTGGAAGGCTGGTATTTCACCCACATGCAGTGGTTCTACACCATTTGCACCTAATCGGCAAGGAACCTCAACCATAGCTCCTTCTGAGAAGTTGCTTACAATCCCTTTATTTTCCGTCATAATTAAGAAAATATTGTTTTCATTATTACAAATTGATGTCGCTAGATCTACAATATAAGCTGAATGCGGTGTATGCACCGGTTTCAATTCATATGCTGTACCCTTTAGTTTACCGTTAGCAACCGCTTGTTTCAACATCTCAAATTCTCTTTGCTCTTTGCCATCCATTACTTCATTGGCACGCGTATAGTTTGGATCTTCCTTTGATACAATATACTTTGGATACAGGTAGTATTGTAGATACGTATTTGGAAGGTAATCTTCATAATCGTTAATCATTGTACTTAAGAACCCAAACGTTTCAACCCAGCTTTTATCCGTGTGTTGTTCATCTGCAAATTCCATAGGCGTTTTTAAGATTTCACGCACCTTTGGAAGCATATCCTCACCCGTTACTTTATCAAACAAATTCGTAAACCAACCATAGTGGTTTAGACCAAAATAACGAACATCTAGATCACTTGGTTGTTTACCAATCACATGAGCATAGAAATTAGTAATTGCAATTGGCATATCACAAATATTGATAATTCGATGATCATCCTTAAATACACGCTTGGTTGCTTCCGCAACAATAGCCGCTGGATTAGAATAATTAATAATCCAAGCTTCTGGTGCGTGTTCACGAATTTTAGTAATAATGTCAATCATAGCTGGAATACTACGCATGCCATACGCAAATCCACCAGGCCCACACGTTTCTTGACCAACACAACCGTGACGTAAGGCAATCTTTTCATCTTGTTCACGCAACGTTAAGCGACCTGGACGAATTTGAACAAAAGCAAAGTCGATATCAGGATAAGCCTCTTCCGGGTTTGTTGTATACACAACCTCACAGCCTTCATAATATTCTTTACATAATAGTTTCGTATACTCACCAACAACTGCTAAACGCTCTGGCTCTACATCAAATAATACTATTTTTTCTAATGGGAAGCGCTCTTTATTCTCTACTAACATTCTTAAAATACCTGAGCTATAACGAGACCCTGCTCCAATCAAACAAATTTTATACTTTTTCACCGTTATTCTCCTCCTGTAATCTTAACAACGCGATCTTTTACATCGCCAACTTTCATCCCAATAATGATCTGAATATTATTATTTTTCTTTACGATACCTGAATTTGGAAATTCATTGATTTTAGCATCGTTAATTTTATTTACATCCAATACCTCAACTCGTAATCTAGTAAAGCAGTTTGTAACACTCACAATATTTTCAACCCCACCTAAACCATCAACAATACATTGCACGTCACTTGTTTCTTGACTCACACTTGGCGTCGTTTGTACACTATCTACATTTTCTTCTTGATCTGCAATGGTTCTTAACTTCAATTTTACTATCAAGAACTTAAACGTGTAATACCACACTGGAATTGATAATAACCCAACTCCAAACGTGATATAAGCTTTGGTTAACCCCATTGGAATTGAGAATAGCGTAGGCAATACTTTCAACAATCCCCCTGTCATTGCTAAACGAGATCCAAGCGCAAAGATAATCACTTGGAACAATCCATCTAATACCGAGTATGCAAGCCATAAGACAGGTGAAATAAATGCAAAGGTAAACTCTAGCGGCTCAGTAATACCAGCCATTAAAGCAACCATCAACAACGGAATTAAAATTGCTTTAACACGTTTTTTATGTTCCGGTTTTGCAGTATTGATGAAGGCCATTGTTACCCCAATCGAACCAAACGTTTTTGCGAAACCAAACATCATATACTTTACTGATTCACTCAAAGCTGTAATATTTGCTAAATCACCCATTTCTGATAACAAAATGTTAGAAGCTCCATAAACCATTTCTCCACCGATTTGTACTGCTCCACCAACCGATGTGAACATAAATGGCATATAAATCAAGTGATGCATTCCTGTTGGAATTAAGAAACGATTTAAAAATCCATAGGTAAATAATCCAAAGTTACCAGACTCATTGATAAAGTTTCCTAATGCCAAAATACCATTGTTAACAATTGGCCAAACTTCACCAAATAAGATAGCCAACCCAATATTGATTAGAATCAACAAGAATAATACAAATCGTGATCCTCCATAAACACTAACAACATCCGGAAATTTTGTATCACAATACTTGTTAAATACTACACCTGTCACAACACCGATAATAATACCGATAAATACACCCATATCAACAACTTGAAACCCTAGTAAGATTGCTTGACCACTACCGGCAAGTGAACCTTCAACTAGTTTCCCCATCATTGCTAAATACATATTATTTGCTGATAAGAATAAAATAAAACTCATAACCGCTAGTAGTGCAGCTTCGGTTTTTTTCTTTCTCGACAAACCTACAGCAATACCAACACAAAAAATAAGTGGTAATTGCGTAATTCCAATTTCATACATCAAACCATAGAATACCCCTCCAATGGCTTGTAGTATAGTAGGCATCCCATCCATCGACAAGATGATACCTAAACTTAAAATCAATCCTGTTACAGACATAAACATTACTGGCAGCACTACCGTTTGTGAAAACTTTTGTGTTGCATCATATAATTTCTTTTTCATATTTTCATCTCCTCTATTCCTTACTTCTCATTATAGTGATACTGATTTTTGATACAATAGGTTTCCAGGTTTTGGAAACTTATACACCGCTTCATAAAAAAAAACACCGCCCAGTACTGGATGATGTTAATAGTTTGCAACAATATACTCGAATAGCATCATGACACGAGCTGTGAATAAGTTTGGACGGTATTCATTTAAACTCGACTTCTCACGCGCAACTTCTAGCACAATATCACTGAGCCTTGCAGTTGCTCCATCTTTATTCGAAGTAATATTGATGATTGTATATCCTTGTTGTTTTGCAAGTTGAATCTGTTTAATTAAAAAAAGGTTATTTCCACTCTCACTCAACACAAACATCAGACCTTGTGGTTGACTCATAACAGGATTCATCGCATTATCCAAAACCAAATGGCCTTGTTCTTGTAATTTTTGTGTTAAATACATCGCTGCACAATCACAACTCCCAAGTGATGTAACTAACATTTGATGCCCCTTATTTTGTTGCAACAAATCAAGTAGCATCGATGCAAAGGTTTTGACTTTCGCTTCACCCTCACCTATTTGAAACGTATGTTGTGTTTGCATTTTACCAAGTTGAGAAGATGCATAATACATTTCACTAAAACCAGAATATCCTAATTTTTTTGCTAATTTCATCACTAAGCTTGCCGATACGTGGCATTCGTTAGCTACTTCCTTTACTGTGATGCGCTTTTCCTGTTTTGCACTTAGTATAATGCAATCAAAAATCAACCGTTCTTTTTCACTTAAACTATGCATATGTTCGCTCCTCATATAACGCTTTCGCATAAGCTGCTAACACATATTCAAAGAGCACTAGGATATCTGAGCGAAAGAAATCATAGGCCTTGTGTTTACGAAAAATAACATTAAAGTGAACAAGGAGCGAATCAAAAGCAAAATCATTGGAGAATACGATAATATTAAACCCCTTCTCCTTGGCATTTCGTATGACATCCATCATATATTGACGATCGGATTCTTCAACCAAAAACAAAGCAATCCCTTTATCTTTTCTAGGCGTTTTAATCATATCAAAATCATAGGTACCTGTTGCAAAGACATCAAAGTAACAGAGTTTTCGCGTGATATATTGATTCACGCACATATTATTTTTACTTGATATTACAATATTCTTCGCATCTTTATAATAATAAAACAAGTCAGCTAACGCTTGTACGTATTGTGTCATTTGGTTACTTGGATCTTGTAATGCAAGATTATTTACTTCTACTGTCGTTTTCGGTTTAAGCTTATATTGCATCTCAGTATATCCTCGATACCCTAATTTTTTGGACAATTTCACAATCATACTTTTAGAAACAAAGCATTGTTGTGCAAGTTCATCTACGGTCAATTTTTGATTTGCTTCCATGCTCACTAAAACCTGTTTGAGAATATCTTGTTCAATTTTCGTTAGTTTCATAAACACCACCCCCATAATCCTACTAGCTAGTATAGCACACAACATAACAAGCTTCGTTATGAAGTTTACAAAAAAAAGAATGTTCACAAGGAACACTCTTCTCATCTTAAAGCTCTACGTTGTGGTAAACGTTTTGTACGTCGTCGATTTCGTCCAACAAACCAGTTAAACGTTCAAACAACACCAAATCATCACCTTCTAACGTAATATAATCGTTAGCAATCATCGTTTGTTCTAATACATCAAATGTGATTTCTCCAAGTTCAGCTTCAATGGCATTTTTCGCATTGTATAAGTCGCTCGGTTCCACATTGACACTCATGATTCCCTCTTCTACTTCAACTTCTTTCACGTCAACATCTGCCATGATTAAGATATCCAACATACGGTCTTCATCTTCAAAAGCAAAAGCTAACATTCCTACGCTATCGTATCCGTGTTTTACACTTCCTTCAACACCCAATTTTGCTTTGGATTTATTGATGGCTGCACGAATATCTGCAATCGTACGATTGGTATTGTCTGTAAGACAATCAACAATCAAAGTTGCTCCACCGTTGGCAATCAGTTCATATGCAACGCTTGCATAGTTTTCACCCGCTCCACCTTTTGCTTTTTCAATGGCACGTTTGATTACATCTGCAGGTACTTGATTGGCTTTCGCACGTTCAATGACACGTTTCAATCCTGTATTCATTTCAGGATCCGGTACACCCGCTTTTGCTGCTACATAGATTTCTTTTCCAAATCTAGAATATACTTTTGCTTTTGCTGCCGCTGTTTTCATCATCGACGCTTTTCTTACTTCAAATGCTCTTCCCATGATTTCACCTCTAATTTATCCTATTTAGTATAGCAAATATTTATCGATTTGTAAAAGAGGATTGTTTGCAATCATCTTGTTTTGTATCGTTTTTCCTTACAGTGTAAAATGGTTGCGCTAACACTTAGAAAAAGCTGTAGTTCTCCCGGTTTTCATTTGCAAAAGCGTTTAGAAAACGGTAAAATAAAGGCTACTTAAAGAGAGAGAGGACCCAACATGAAAGCTGTTGTTAGTGTTTTAGGAAAAGATCAAGTAGGAATCTTAGCAAAGGTTTCTACAGAGTGTGCTAGTGTTAATGCCAATGTATTAGAAGTAAGTCAAAATATCATGCAAGATATGTTTGCCATGATTATGATGATTGATATTTCAAACTTATCAGAGGACTTCAAAGCGTTTGCTGCGCAAATGGAAGTTTATGGAGAAGAACATAATTTAAAAATTCACGTGATGCATGAAGATATCTTCAATGCCATGCACCGTATTTAGGAGTTCATCATGTTGGAAACAAGCGATATTTTAGAAACGATCAAAATGATCAATGAAGAAGATTTGGACATTCGTACGATTACCATGGGGATTTCCCTACTGGATTGTGCGGATTCCAATATCGAAAAAAGCTGTGAAAAAGTCTACAATAAAATTACAAGACTTGCCAAAGATTTAGTAAAAACAGGAAATGATTTAGAACGCGAATATGGAATCCCGGTGATCAACAAACGTATTAGTGTTACCCCAATTTCCATGTTGGTAGGTGTCAGTGGTGGAGATCCAGTAGCCTATGCCAAAACGCTAGAAGCTTGTGCTCTAGAACTTGGCGTTGACTTTATCGGTGGTTTTTCTGCCCTAGTACAAAGCGGATTCTCAGCTGGTGATATGGAACTTATCAACGCGATTCCCGAGGCAATGGCACAAACAAACCACGTTTGTAGTAGTGTTAATGTTGGAAGCACACGTTCTGGTATTAATATGGACGCCGTTAAAATTATGGGTGAAAAAATTGTAGAAGCTGCAGAACTTACCAAAACACGCGAATGTATTGGTGCTGCAAAACTCGTTGTATTCTGTAATGCTGTAGAAGACAATCCATTTATGGCTGGAGCATTCCATGGTGTTGGTCAACCAGATGCTGTCATTCATGTCGGTGTTAGTGGACCAGGTGTCGTACGTGCTGCGCTTGCGAAAGCTCCAAAGGATGTTCCAATGCAAGACTTGGCAGAAATCATTAAGAAAATTGCCTTTAAAATTACACGTATCGGACAATTAATTGGAACACAAGCGAGTGCTCGTTTGAACGTACCATTCGGTATTGTCGATTTATCCCTAGCACCAACACCTGCTGTTGGTGATAGTGTTGGTTATATTTTAGAAGAAATGGGACTAGAACAAGTAGGAACCCATGGTACAACTGCATGCCTGGCTATGTTAAATGACGCTGTTAAAAAAGGTGGCGTTATGGCAAGTAACAACGTTGGTGGATTATCCGGTGCCTTTATCCCCGTATCGGAAGATGCTGGTATGATTGCTGCTGTTCGTGCCGGTGCCCTTAGCATTGATAAATTAGAAGCAATGACTGCCGTATGTAGTGTAGGCTTGGATATGATTGTCCTTCCTGGAACAACACCTGCAACAACCATTGCAGCCATCATTGCCGATGAATGTGCAATCGGTATGGTAAATTCAAAAACAACCGCTGTACGTGCGATTCCAGCAATTGGCGTACCAGAAGGAAAAGAATTGGAATTTGGAGGCTTGTTAGGAACTGGTCCTGTGATGCCAATCAATCCAAAAAGTAGCAATACTCTCATCAATCGTGGTGGACGTATTCCAGCACCACTACAAAGCTTGAAAAACTAGCGGTGTGATATGGCAACCTATACATGCAAGCTAGCTGGTGATATTGATTCTTGTTTACAAACCTTAGAAACCGCACTATTTCGAAAAAGCGTTACCGCAAGTCGTGCAGGTGCGAGTGATTTTAATCACGAACAACTGCATGTTGCTGTGCGTGTATACGAACGCTATAGTACCTTCAGTAGCAACCGGGTCAGCTTAAACCTTACCTTGGTCCAAGGGGATGGCTATACGTATGTAAGTGCCATCACAGCTGGAGGTTCCCGCGCAACCTTTTTTAAGCTTGATACCGTAGGAGAAGAAACCTTCCTATTATTATTCAAGGAAGTAATACTCCAAAACTTTACAATCCTACCATAAGAAGCCTCGTGCTTCTTTTTTTCTTGCTGTTGTTTTAACTCACATGCTATGATGATACCAATAGGAGGATGTATTATGCCCTTTCACATCATAAGAAACGATATTACCAAACTCAAGGTGGATGCGATTGTCAATTCCACAAACCCGCAATTACTAGAAGGCTCTGGTG
Source organism: Erysipelotrichaceae bacterium (assembly GCA_051658525.1). Lineage (GTDB taxonomy): Bacteria > Bacillota_I > Bacilli_A > Erysipelotrichales > Erysipelotrichaceae > JBOFMT01. The sequence continues at coordinate 62,262 of JBOFMT010000104.1, forward strand.
TAAGCGAAGCGATCTTTCAAGCAGCAGGACGAGTGCAATTACAACAGGCCTTAGCAGCCTACCCTCACGCTAACATCAGTGATGTGATCGTAACACCAGGCTTTGCACTTCCCTGTTCGCTCATCCTACATGCGGTGACACCTGCTTTTCTCGATGGTACCCACAACGAAAGTGCCCTCTTAGTTAAAACCTATCAAAATATCCTAGCTAGTGCTAGTGCACAAGGTCTTACAAGCATAGCGTTTCCCCTTCTTTCCAGTGGTAATTATCGCTTCCCAAAAGATTTGGCCATAGATATCGCGAAACACACCATCCAACAATACTTAGCAAACCATGAACTTGTTGTTTATTTGGTCGTTTACGATAAAGCGAGCTTTCAACTTTCCAAGCAACGCTTTGATGATGTCGTTAGTTATATTGAAGAACACCAGATCCAAACCTTCGGCATGCGCACAAGTGCACTTGAGATGCCTTGTCGCATCGAAGCGTGTGAGAGTTTAGAAGAACGCTTAGCAAACAAAGAAACTACGTTTTCAGACCATCTACTCAACCTGATTATGGAAGCGAATCGAAGCGATGTGGAAGTGTACAAACAAGCAAACATCGATCGCAAGCTCTTTTCAAAAATACGCAGCAACCAAAACTATATCCCAAGCAAAAAAACAGCACTTGCCTTTGCGTTCGCCTTACACTTATCCTTAGACGATAGTTTGGATTTATTAAAACGCGCTGGGTATACCTTATCGCAAAGTAATGAATTTGATCTGATTTGTCAATATTGCTTTGAACATAAAATATATGACCTCTATGAGATCAATCAAATTTTATTTTCAATGATCGAAACTACCTTAAGTAATGTTTAAGACCACCAGCAAATGTCGCAGCGCAAGCGACCTTTGCTGGTGGTTTTTCTTTTATACTCTAGTTATAGAAAAGAGGAACAAGTTATGAAACAAAAAAGAACCCATGTAATTAGTATGATTGATCGTAGTGGATCCATGTCAGGCCTAGAACAGGATACCATCCAAGGCTTCAATGCCTTGTTAAAAAAACAGCGCAAAGGAGAAGGTGAAGTTGTAATGACGACCATCCTATTCAACCATGAACTAAAGGTATTGCATAAAAATTGTCCCATTGATTGTATTGCACCACTCAGCGAGAGTGATTATGAAGTTGGTGGAACAACAGCACTACTCGATGCGATTGGTTTTGGTATTGATAGTATCATCGACTTACAACGCTGTAGTGAAAAACGTGCAGACCATATTTTAGTCGTAATTACTACCGATGGTGAAGAAAATAGTAGCCACTACTTCCGTTCCAAGGAAATTAAAGATTTAATTTCGCGCCAACAAAGTTTATACGGCTGGGAGTTTATCTTCTTAGGTGCCAATATCGATGCTATCGCTGCCGCGAAAAGTCTTGGCATTAAGGAAGAGCACGCTTGTAACTACCATGCAGATCACAAAGGAACCCAAGTTACCTATGAAGCAATTAGTGATAGTGTCTCACACATACGCGCTCAAGCAAAACTTGGAAAACAATGGAAACAGAACGTGGAAGCAGATCATATGTTAAGAAAAGGATAACAAGAGCGGGAGGGTTGTAAAAGTTGTATTTCCCATAAGAATTCTTGGCTATTTGTGATACAATAGAGCACGAATAAAAGAAAAAGAAGAGGAAGATGCATGAAGCAGTTACACATTTATTTCACATCCGATTTGCACGGTTATATGATGCCAACCGATTATACAACGCGAGCAAGCAAGCAAATGGGATTGTTACATATTATGAGTCATTTTGAAAAAGATGGAAACACACTCATCTATGATGGAGGCGATACCATTCAAGGAAGTCCTTTAACCAATTATTTAAGTACCCAAACATTTAGTGAACATCCGATTGCTGCCATATTCAATCATGCTGGCTATGACTATGTTACCTTAGGGAATCACGATTTCAATTATGGGAAAGCCTATTTAGAAAAATACATCAACCAATTGGACGCTACGTGTTTATGTGCCAATGTTGTAGATATGAAGCAGACAATCAACATCCTACCATTTGACATTAAAACAATGGAAAACGGGTTGCGTGTTGCTACGATTGGCTTTACCACAGATTTCATCAACCGTTGGGAACGTGCAGAACACATCGAGGATTTCGTCATTTCAGATACCTATCAGGCCGTTCAAGCAGCTTTTGCACAAATCGAGGGTCAAGCTGACTTGGTTGTAGGTTTATACCATGGTGGCTTTGAATATGATTTAGAAACCCATAAAAAATTATCCCATACAAGCGAAAACATCGCTTACCAAATTTCAAAGGACTTTGCCTTTGATATCTTATTAACAGGACACCAACATATGGCAATTGATGGGATGAACTTACATGGTACCTATATCACGCAAACACCACACAACGGTCAGTGTTATTTAGATCTAATGATCAACATCGACGATGAAGGTAATAAACACTATACAAGTAGTCTGCAACCCGTGAGTAAACCAGCAAACCAAACAATGCTCGAACGCTTTGCAAACCTTGAAGCAAGTGTACAAGCTTGGTTGGATACTCCAGTTGGTCATTTGGATCAAGCACTCACACCAGGCACCCACTTAGAGATGGCACTTCATGGTTCTCGTCTTGCTAACTTTATCAACCAAATGCAACTCTCAACGAGTGGTGCTGATATCGCTTGTACAAGCTTCGCCAACGTCATCAAAGGGTTTGAACGCGATGTAACAGTTCGTGATATCATGGCAACCTATCCTTATCCAAACACCTTGGTGATTTTAGAAGTGAAGCGTGACATCATCAAAGCAGCACTGGAACGCTCAGCAAGTTATTTTGCCATCCAAGGGGATGACATCAGTATTAGCGAATTGTTCTTAAAACCGAAAGTAGAACACTACAACTATGATTATTTCGCAAACCTTAGCTACACCTTTGATTTGCGTCAACCAATTGGTGAACGTGTGACTTCGATCACGTTCAAAGGGGAAGAACTTACAAGTGAGCAAACCTTAACCCTCTGTATGAACAACTACCGCGCAAGTGGAGCTGGTGGTTATGAGTTTTATGAAAACTGTACCATCACCAAAGAAATCATGTTGGAAATGCCAGATATTATCATTGCTTACTTTAGAGAGAATCCAAACATTAGTGTGGATTCAACAACCTATATCAATATCATCAAATAAACCTGCAAACGCGGGTTTATTTTTAATTGAAACAAAAAAAAACGACCCCTTAGGATCGCTTATCCACGTGCTAATTTAACACGTAATTTTGTAGAGAAGAATTCAACAACCAAGACTAAGAAAATCAAACCAAAAAGGAACGCTCCAACTTTTGGCCAGTTATAGGCTTGCATTGCATAAATCAAAGGTGCCCCGATTCCACCAGCACCAACAATACCAAGTACAGCAGCATCTTTGATGTTGATTTCAAAACGGTAAATAGCTGAACTTACCAAATCGGTAAATAACTGTGGTAAGATACCAAAACGCACTTTATGGAACGTATTGCATCCAGCAGCGTCCAGTGATTCTAAAATACGGATATCCATATCTTCAATAGCTTCCATAAAGAGTTTGGATAACATCCCAACACTCATCACCGTAAAGGTTAAGACCCCAGTAAAGGGACCTGGGCCTGCTACTTTGATAAACATCAACCCATAAATGATTGGTGGGAAGGTACGCAAAGCAGAAATGATGAATAAGGCAATCCAATTGAAACGCTTGGATGTAATGTTGCTAGCTGCTGCAAACGCCAATGGTAAGGCGAAGATTGCTCCGATCACCGTTCCTAGGAAGGCAATAGCGGCAGTCTCAAGCAATAGGGCTGGTACTCCTTCTTTGAAGTCCAACAATAAGCTCATATCAGGATTTAAAATACCAGAAATAACGTTTTTTGCAATCGTCATCCCACTATCTTTGATCCCACTAAAGACAATCGCATCTGCTGCCCATAGAGTTAAGATGGCAATCAAACCAAAGACAAGCACTTTAACAAGCCATTGATTTGGTTCTTTTTTTAATTGTGTTTGAATATTTGCTTTCATACTATCCCAACCTCGCTCTAATCTGTTTGCTAATTTGTTCAATTAAGATGACTGTGATAAACAACATGACAACAATCATTCCAACTTTATCATATTGACGCCAACCGATTTTTTCATTGATGATCAAACCAATCCCACCAGCTCCTACATATCCTAAGATTGCAGCCGCACGAACATTGATTTCAAGTGAATACAAACAAGTAGAAATATAAGTTGGCATAATTTGAGGCATAATCGCTGCCACAAAAGCTTTCAGTTTGGTAGCACCCAAAGCTTCCATCGCTTCAAACGGTCCCATATCTACCGTTTCAATTTTTTCATACAACATTTTCGCAACAATACCAAAGGTAAAGATGGTAATTGCTACCGTACCAGCAAAGGTTCCTAATCCAAAGATAAAGGTTGCAAGTAGTGCTAAAACAAGGGTTGGTAGCGTTCTTGTAATACTTAAAATCAAACGCACCACAGTTAAAACGAATTTATTTTTATTGATGTTGGTACTCGCAAGAATTGCAAATGGAATCGCAACCAAACTCCCAATTAAACTTCCTAGTAACGACATTTTAATCGTTTCAAATAGTGGAGGTAAAACATCTTTTAAATAACTTAAATCAGGTGGGAACATTTTCTTTAAGATCAAGAAGAACTCTTGTCCACGTTCCATTAAGATAGAAAAATCAAATCCAGTGACATCCATGGCAAACCACACAAGCACAATCATCAAAATAATAACATAAGGCATGATTGACTTTGGTGGTTGTACTTCTTTGCCATCAGCCAAGACTAATTTTTCAGGGAAAAACAGTTGTTTCAGAGCCTTCATGGTTACCCTCCCATTACTTCATCAGCAGCCAATTCACGACCGTAGATTTGTGTTAAAACATCCGCATCTACGTTTGCACTTGGTCCATCGTATACGATTTCCCCAGCTTTGATTCCAATGACGCGATCAGCATATTTTAATGCTAAGTCTACGTGGTGAATATTGATTAAAACAGAAATATTAAGTTCTGTATTGATTTTTTTAAAGTCATCCATTACTTGTGCAGCGGTAATCGGATCTAGTGCTGCAACCGGCTCATCAGCCAAGATGACTTGTGGTTGTTGTGCCAACGTACGAGCCAAAGCAACACGTTGTTGTTGACCACCAGATAATTGGTCAGCACGTACAAACGCTTTTTCCAAGATTCCAACTTTATCTAAAGCTTCTAATGCAATGACTTTATCCGCTTTTGAATAGATTCCTAAAATAGATTTATACAATGGCATATCCGGCACACGTGATGTTAAGACGTTACGAATCACCGTAGTTCTTGTAACGAGGTTAAAGGATTGGAATACCATCCCAATTTGACGACGGAAACGACGCAAGTTTTTTCCTTTTAAGTCTTTGACTTCTTGTCCATTGACCATCAAAGAACCACCACTAATATCGTGCATACGGTTAATGGTACGTAACAGGGTAGACTTACCAGCTCCAGACAATCCGATGATTGCTACAAACTCCCCTTGTTCAATTGTTAGGGAAACATTTTTTAGTGCATGTAACCCATTTGGGTAAACCTTATCAACATTTTCAAATTTAATCATATCGAATTCCTCTCTCTACAATGTGTGTGATATATGTAATTTTATGATAGATGTATTTTACATAGAAAATGAGCTCATGCTTGCGCATGAACTCATCCCCTTCGAATTTATTGCATTGATTGTACTAATTCTTGTGCTTCACGTTCTGCAGCGTAGTCTTCTGCATTTCCAATTTGGTAACCTTTGTGGCTATAGATTGAAATAATCTCTTGCCCTTCTGGTGTGTTTCCAATGTTGATGAATGCTTGTTGAATCGCTTCTTTTAATTCTGTCGTCATCGCTTTGTTTTTTGTTACTGAAATAGTATCGTTGTAGATTCCAGCAGTAACTCCAATTACGTTAACTTCATCAAAAATTGATTCGCTTCTTCCAAATGTAGAAGTCCAGTTGTCCACATTGTCCAAACGAGCATCAGCGTATGTTACCATAACGTCGATTTGCTCAGCAGCCAATTGTGTAAATGCTGTTGTGTAGTTATCGATTGCAACTTTGTTAGGAAGATCTGTGATAGAAATTCCGAAGTTGTCTTGTAACCAAAGACTTGGATAGATATATCCTGCAGGAGATGTTGTATTTGAAGAAATTCCCCAAGTTACACCTTCGATGTCTTCTTTTGTTAATGTTTCCCCATTGTTGATTTTGTCAGCCAATGCTTGACCTTTTTCACTTGGACCAGCCAATACTAGAGAACGGTAGTATGTTACTTGTTCGTCTGTATTTGTAGTTGGAGCTGTGTTCCAATCAGCAGCGTTGTCAGAGTCGTGAGACAATCCGAAACGTGTTGCTGTTAACGCAACGTCTACTTCCTCGTCAAATAATACATATGTTCCCCCTGGAATAAATCCAACGTGAGCAGAACCAGATGCAAGGGATTCCCCTACAGCTTCAAAACTTGTTCCAACTTCGATTTTGATGTTTTCAAATTCGAACCCTTGTTTTGCTAGTTCTTCTTTTAGCATTGCACTTAGTGGTGCAGTTGCCTCTTTGATTTCTTCTGGCGTACGTGATGGTACAAAGTAAACTACTAATTCTTCGATTGCTTTGTCACTAGAACCGCAACCAGCCAACATTGATACACTTAGCATCATTGCAGCAAATAATGTAAATACTCTCTTCATGTTAAATTCCTTCCATACTTTTATTTTATTGGGAAGTGCATTGTATGCTCTTGCCTGATAAATAATAGCATAATCACAACCGTATTTGTACCCCCAATTTTTTGTAAATTCTTGTGATTCGAAAAACTTGAGAATACACTCACAACTGTAAGGGGATACATCAATTTACTAGGTATTATAGCGTTACTATTAACATATTAGCACATAATTACCCGACAGAATATTTGTCGAGTTTCTTTGTCCTTTTCGCAAAAAAAAGAAGCCGTAGCTTCTCTTATTGCTCCTCTTCATCAACAATGAAATGTTTGAATTTTTCCACATCTCCTGCTGATAGACGAGTGGTAAGGTAGGTACCTGAGTCCCCTTGTAAGGTTTCTAAAATCTCACCGTTGAGTTTAATGTATTCATAATGTTGCATTTGGGCATATGGTAACAATAACGTCACCACTTCAAAACTTGCAAACAATTCATCATAAATCGTTGCTTTCAAACGTTCCATGTCTTCTAGTCGTTTGGCTGAAATATCCAAACAAGGAGTTTGTTGTTCTAAATCTTCCAGTTTACGATCCATTTTATTATAGACATAGATCATTGGCATATCCTTTGCACCCAATTCTTCTAAGACTTCGTTGGTTACTTTGGTTTGCAGACGATATTCTGGATTACTAGCATCAATGACATGCAACAACAAATCAGCCTCCAACACTTCTTCTAAGGTCGAACGGAACGCTTTTACCAAACTATGTGGTAGTTTGCTTACAAAACCTACCGTATCCGTTAATAAGAACGGTGGTTTATTTTTACTTTCAATCCGTCTGGTGCTTGTTTCTAGTGTAGCAAACAACATATTTTGTGCAAGTACCTTTTTCTCGCTATCCTCGTCCATCATCCCATTTAAAATGGTAGACTTACCAGCATTGGTATAACCAACCAGAGCGACTTTATACAATTGATTTTTATCGCGTTTCGCACGTTGTTGGCGACGGATATCACTCATATCTTCCAACTCGTTTTCCAAACGAGCCATCGTCGCTCTTAAGTTACGCTTTTGAATTTCCAAAGCGGTTTCCCCAGAACCACGCAAGACATCGCCGCCACCTTGCTCTGCATACAAACTTTCATATTGTCCTACCAATCGCGGCATTTCATAACGAAGTTTTGCAATTTCAACTTGCAGTTTTGCTTCTCTTGTTTTTGCACGAGAGGCAAAGATTTCTAGGATTAAGAACGTACGGTCAAATACATCCATCCCTAAAATGCTGGAAATATTTTTTTGTTGGCTTCCACTCAGTTCATCATCAAAGACGACCGTATCCGCCCCACTTGCTTCAATCATTAATTTTAATTCATCCAATTTCCCACGATTAAAATACATCACTCGATTTGATGTATGCATCTTTTGGGTAATGGTACCTACGACTTCCAAGCCATTGGCATTACACAATGCTTCCAACTCTTCTAGAGAGGCATTAATCATCACTTCATCCTTATATGGATTGATGGCTGCCAATATTACATGTTTCATTTCGTCACCTCACCCCACCATTATACCGTTTGTATGTAAAAAAGCTAGAACTATTCTAGCTTTCTTTTAAACTTTAATTGAAATGTTGTTGAAGCAGTGCTTTCGCATCCGCAACACTGATTGCTTTTCCATAACTTACTACCGTTCCTTTGATTACAAGAGCTGGTGTTGACATAACACCATAGCTTGCAATGATGCTTGGATCTCCAATTTGTTGGACACAACCAAGACCCAATTCACTCGCTGCTTGTTTGGTATGAGCAAAGGCCTCAC
>JBOFMT010000105.1:0-8688 GCA_051658525.1 Erysipelotrichaceae bacterium
TTATTCGCGAGTAAGTTTATAATTCGAAAGTTTCAATTCATTACTGAATTGATGTTTCCTATTTAGTTTTCAAAGAACAACTGTTACGCTTTGTTTCCTTAGCGCTTGTATATAATACCAATTCTAGCCCAACAAGTCAACAAAAAAAAAACGCTTTTTTTCGAAACGTTTTCTCCTCCTTTGTTTCAATTTGTTTTCAATGTATTTACACAAAGTTTTCAATATTTTTACATTCGTGTTTCAAAGTTTCCTTTGCTTTGGTATACTTAAATTATATACATAAAGGAGAAGCCTATGAATACATATGACACCCCACTTTACAATTCTCGATTTGAACACGATAACTGCGGTATTGGTGCCGTTGTTCAGATAGATGGAACCAAAACTCACCAATGTGTTCACGATGCATTACAAATCGTAGAACGCATGCAACATCGTGCTGGAAGTGATGCCGATGAGCAGAGTGGTGATGGTGTTGGTATCTTAACTCAAATTCCACATGCCTACTTTACTAGTTTACATCTACTCTCATTTCAGCTACCCGCTGCCGATGATTATGCTGTGGGGATGTTATTTTTGCCTCAAGATTCGACCAAAGCACAAGCTGCCAAATTCATTTTCGAAGCGAATGTTAAATCTTGTCAGCTCACGCTGCTTGGTTGGCGGGATGTTCCTAGTAATAGTAGCGTTCTTGGCAGCCAGGCAAAAGCTAAAATGCCATTGATTCAACAGGTCTTTATCGCGCGTCCATCCCATGTTTCTAGTGGCAAAGCCTTTGAACAAAAACTCTATCATTTACGACGTCTTTTTGAACACAATCAAAATAATACTTATGTTTGTTCTCTTTCAAGTAAAACGATTGTTTACAAAGGAATGTTTTTAGTAGATCAATTGCGCTCCTTTTACCTTGATTTACAACACCCGCTTTTCACATCAGCCATCGCTTTGGTGCATTCTCGCTTTTCTACCAATACCTTCCCTAGTTGGGAACGTGCGCATCCCAATCGTTTTAGTGTTCATAATGGAGAAATCAATACCATTCAAGGAAATGCCGATCGTATGCTAGCAAGGGAAGAAACGATGCATTCCAAGGTATACACGAAGGCACAACTCGCTACGATATACCCAATTGTAGAGCGTAGCGGAAGTGATTCTGCAATGCTGGATAATACACTTGAATTTTTTACAATGCAAGGAATGCCCCTAGAAAAAGCAGCAATGATTACGATTCCTCAACCGTGGCAACAACAAAAGAATATTTCTAGCGAACTCAAAGACTTTTATGAGTACTATGCAACGATGATGGAACCATGGGATGGTCCTGCTAGTATCTTGTTTTCTGACGGCACCTTGTTTGGTGCGATTCTAGATCGTAATGGTTTGCGTCCCTCTCGATATTATATTACCAAAGATCAGCGCCTCATCTTAGCAAGTGAAGTTGGAGTATTAGAACTAGATCCTGAGGAAGTCATTAAAAAAGAACGATTGCGTCCAGGTAAGATGTTGCTCGTTGACACAGTAAAACAAACAATCATTGAAGACGATGATTTGAAAGCACACTTTGCAAATCAACATAGTTATGGCGAATGGATTGATCAACAACTCTTGCATTTAAAAGATTTACCAATCCCAAATCAAAGTATTCCTCAATACAATAGAGCACAACGACTCCAATTGATGCAAAGTTTTGGTTATACGTATGAACATTTACAAGATATCATCGTACCGATGGCACTAAATGGACAAGAAGGAAGTGTATCGATGGGAATCGATACACCTCTTGCTGTATTATCAAGTGTCTATCGCCCATTGTTTAGTTATTTCAAACAACGCTTTGCTCAAGTAACCAATCCACCGATTGATGCGATTAGAGAGCAATGTGTCACTTCCACGTCAGTGTATTTAGGAAGTGATGGGAACCTACTCTGCGAAGATAAACGTAATTGTAATGTATTGAAAATCAACAATCCTATTCTAACAAATACAGATCTTTTAAAGATCAGAGAAATGAAACAAACAGGATTTAACGTTGCTACAATTTCCTTGCTCTACTTTAAACATCAGAGTTTACAACAAGCGATAGAAGCACTGCTTGTTGAAGTAGATCGCTGTTACCACCATGGTGCAAATATGTTAATTCTATCCGATCGTGGTGTCGATACCACACATTTAGCAATACCTAGTTTACTTGCGGTAAGTAGTGTGGCCAAACATTGTGTAAAAACAAAAAAAAGAACCGCTCTCTCCTTGATTTTAGAAAGTGGAGAACCTTGTGATGTCCATGATTTTGCTACCTTATTAGGATATGGGGCTAGTGCTATTAATCCATATCTTGCTTTTGAAGCAATTCAAGAATGCATCGATAACGGTAGTTTGCAAAAGGATGCCTATGTCGCAATCGATAGTTACTCCAAAGCCATTCGAAAAGGGATTATCACCATTGCATCGAAAATGGGGATTTCTACGATTCAATCTTATCAAGGAAGCCAAAACTTTGAGGCAATTGGACTAGATCAACAACTAGTCGATCGGTATTTCAGTGGTACGGTATCTCGAATCGGTGGACTTTCCATTGAAAAACTAACGCAGCTGCGTCGTGATCTCCACGAACAGGCATACGACCCCTTACAACTGGCAACACAGATTTCACTTCCTAGTGTGGGGTATCATAAAGCAAGGGGTCAAGGGGAACAACATCTCTACAACCCGAAAACAATCTTACTGCTCCAACAAGCCGTCCGAACCAATGATACTGCCCTGTTTTCGCAATTTGCAAACGAAGTTGATACGCAAACACGTTCTATTCGTCAGCTTTTTACCTTCAAAAAGACCACACCAATTCCTTTGGAATGTGTCGAGCCTGTCGAGTGTATCGTGAAACGATTTAAAACTGGAGCCATGAGTTATGGTTCAATTTCAAAGGAAGCACACAGTACCTTAGCAATCGCTATGAATCGATTGCAAGGGAAATCAAATTCTGGGGAAGGTGGAGAAGATTCAAAACGTCTTGCTACCTATCACCAACAAGATAGCACGTGTTCTTCCATCAAACAAATTGCGAGTGGACGCTTTGGAGTAACATTACCTTACCTGCTTCACGCTAGTGAACTACAAATAAAGATGGCACAAGGTGCAAAACCTGGAGAAGGTGGCCATTTGCCCGGTAAAAAAGTTTATCCTTGGATTGCAAATACGAGACACTCCACCGCTGGAGTATCACTTATTTCTCCACCACCACACCATGATATTTATTCCATCGAGGATTTAGCACAACTCATCTTCGACTTAAAAAATGTAAACCAAGCCTCAAGTATTAGTGTAAAACTCGTTTCGGAGGCAGGCGTTGGTACGATTGCTGCTGGTGTTGTGAAAGCGGGAGCGCACGTCGTTCTTGTATCTGGTTATGATGGTGGTAGCGGTGCTGCTCATCGCTCTTCGATTCAAAATGCAGGAATGCCTTGGGAACTCGGACTTGCGGAAACGCATCAAACCTTAGTTCGCAATCAACTTCGCGATCGCGTGCGCTTGGAAGTTGATGGTAAACTTTTAACTGGCCGTGATATCGCCATAGCAGCGCTACTGGGAGCGGAAGAATTTGGTTTTGCGACCACACCACTCATCGCACTTGGCTGTGTCATGATGCGCGTTTGTAACAACGATACCTGTCCCGTAGGCATTGCAACACAAAATCCAAAACTACGAGCTAACTTCAAAGGAAAACCCGAATATGTTGAAAACTTTATGCGTTTAATTGCTCAGGATTTGCGCGTAATTATGGCAACACTTGGAATCGCACGTGTTGATGATTTGATTGGTCGCACAGACCTATTAAGCCAAGATGAGACGTTGTCTAAGCAATATGGTATTACACTTGATGCTCTACTACCAAAACAACCTGCTAACATCTTCGCTACCAAGCGTATTACTGACAACAACCTAACGAATTGTCTAGATTATACAACGCTCATTCCAAACTTTTCACCCTATATCAAAAAGAAAACGCCTTATTCACATTCGATATGCGTTAATGCAACAACGCGATGTATTGGAACTCAACTAGGTGTCAAGATTTACCAACAACATCCAAACGCAACGGATCATATGTATACCGTTTCCTGTTTTGGGGGCGCTGGACAAAGTTTTGGTGCCTTTATTCCAAAAGGTTTAACATTGTACTTAGAAGGCGATGCAAGTGACTATTTAGGGAAAGGGTTATCTGGAGGTATCATCATCGTAACACCACCCAAACGCGCACACATACAGGCGGAAGAAAATATCATTGTCGGTAATGTAATTCTATACGGTGCAACAAGTGGGCGTGTCTTTATCAATGGCATTGCAGGAGAACGTTTCGCCGTTCGTAACTCCGGTGCGAGCGCAGTAGTGGAAGGTGTAGGTGACCATGGTTGTGAGTATATGACTGGTGGTACCGTTGTCGTATTAGGTGGGGTTGGAAATAACTTTGCTGCCGGAATGAGTGGTGGGGTTGCTTATGTTTTAGACGCCCAAAACAAACTCTATCGAAATGTAAACAAAGAACTGGTGGGGATGGAATCGCTCCAACCACAAGATGAAGATACACTTTACACTTTGTTAGAAGAACATGTTCAAACTACAAAATCCAAGAACGCATCGCGTATTCTTGCGAATTTCGAAACAGAGAAATGTAAGTTTAAAAAAATTATTCCGCATGCATATCAAGCAATGAAGACGGAAGTTCAACGGCAACAAGCAAAAGGATTATCCCAACAACAAGCAGCATGGGAAGCCTTTGTCGCGTTGCAAGGGTAAGGAGGTCCTATGGCAACTACATTAGCATTTATAGAAACCAAACGACAACAAGCAACTAGTGAAAGCTGTGAGCTACGTTTACAACACTACAATGAATTCAAACAAACAATCGCAACGGAAGTAGCACTAGAACAAAGTTATCGTTGTATGGATTGTGGAATTCCCTTTTGTCAAAGTGGTTGTGAAATGCCACAAGGAATCTCAGGATGCCCACTTCAAAATTTGATTCCCGAATATCATACAGCACTTGCAAACAACCAAGAACAGTTGGCTTATGAACGCCTCCAACAAACCAATAATTTCCCTGAATTTACTGGTCGCGTTTGTCCTGCTCCTTGCGAAGCTGCTTGTACTTGCAACCTTGTTAGTGAACCAGTTACGGCACACGATATTGAATGTTACTTAATCGAGCGCGCATTCGCAAACAGTTGGGTAGATCAAACTCCACCGACAACGCGTTCCCTTCAGCGTATTGCTATCGTCGGGTCTGGTCCAGCGGGCTTAGCAGCTGCCGATAGTTTAAACCAACGAGGACATCTTGTTCATGTCTTTGAAGCAGCAGATGCCTTGGGTGGTTTGTTGCAATATGGAATTCCAACAATGAAACTTGATAAAAGTATCATCGATCGAAGAATCGCAGTGATGCGAGCGCAAGGTGTCCACTTTCATACATCCCATCCAATCCACACCAAAGAAGCTGCCGATAATCTAAGGAAAAGTTATGATGCTGTATTGCTTGCTTGTGGTGCAAGACAACCTAGAACTTTAGGTGTAGAAGGGGAATCTTTACAAGGGATTCATAGTGCACTTGCTTATTTGGAAGCAGCAACAAAAGCGATACGTAAAAACCGTAAGTCGTTAATTGATGCGAAAGACAAACGAGTGCTTGTCATTGGCGGAGGGGATACAGGCAATGATTGTGTTGGTATTGCATTGCGTCAAGGATGCAAGGAAATCACGCAATTAGAAATTATGCCAAGACTTCCAAAAACACGTCCAAGCAATCAACCATGGCCATTATGGCCTCGCGTTTGGAAACTCGACTATGGACAAGAAGAGGCGTTGTTTCAATTCAACAAGGATCCACGCCTATATCAATCCCGTGTTTTAGCTTTCCTTGGAACAGACGATGTCGTCAAACAAGCGATGATTGAAACCCAAGGTGAAGATGGTAATTCCTCTTCAATTACTAAAGATGTGGATTTGGTCATTCTAGCTGCCGGATTCACTGGTGCAGAGCCTTATCTTTATGATATTTTTGATATAGAACAGCATCCAAGTGAGCAACGGGAATACGCAAAAATCTTCATGGCTGGAGATATGAAGCGTGGTCCTTCCCTTGTAGTATGGGCAATCAAAGAGGGGCGACAAGCTGCTCATGAAATTGATCAATACTTAATGGGATATTCCAATTTACCAAAATAAAAACCTACAATGATGTAGGTTTTTTTAGACTACTAGTATTTTAAGCGAAACGTCCTCGTTGCAAGATGAGCTGTCAATAACAAAGCGATGGTAATGTAGAGTATCGTAAAACATAAGGAAACAACAGCAAACAAAACCGGTTCAATTTCCATTCCAAAAAAGAAAAAGCAAAGGATATAGGTAATAGCACTAATTATTTGAAAGACAAGACTCTTAATTTCTAAATTCTGTTTGTAGGGTTGAAACAAGTAGTACATACAAAGATGATGTACAGAGAAAAAGATAGATAGAAATAAAATACTAAGTGCAATCCACAGATAATCCAGAGGATTTGTACTACCACCAGTCAAAAAGAGCAACACAACAAATCCAAAAGCTAAAATCGATGCCGGAATTGCGTTTAGCAAAACCATAGTTTTTAAACGTAAAACAAATAATTGTAGGATTGCTTTTGGTTGTTTAAAGAAGCGATATTGCAACATACTTTGATCGCAGTTTATAAACATAGCCTGTGTTACTTGTTGTCCACGATTGATATAATACATAATCAAGACAAAACTTGGTAACGTAGTTGTAATGTAGGCATTCAATGGCTCATGAAAGATAGGAAACAACACTACAACAACAATTAACACCAGCACAGCAATAGCAAGGAGTAAAGAAATCGTTTGGATAGAACGCAACATTATTTTACGATGACGTCGTACAAATAATGTATGGAAGTAGGCATAACCTTGTAAATTTATATTGGTATGAGCTGATTCATCCAACATATTTTCATATGTTTTCTTATTTTGCTCGGCAACTTTAGATTTTAGATTAAACACGATAGCTTCCGGTTGCAACAAGCGTTTATACACATATTGATAGTTGGAATAAGCAAGCAAATATCGCCAGGCAGCAATCCCAGCGAAAAAGGTAATTACAAACAAACAGTAAAACCAAACACGCGATACTACAACAACACCAAAAAGTGCAAGTACTGCAACAACCAATGCTGTTACAGCTAACATTACTCTACCTTTATGCAATTTATTTTCATTTAATAAATCGAAATGTTTGTGACTTACTGACAAGCTGATAGCGGCCACACAGGTTTTTATCGAAACTACAAAACTTGCCATAATAAGTGCGTCCCATAGGGATAATTGAAGGAAAAAGCATAGTCCTAGACAACATACAAAAAAACCAATCCACTCTTTCATTAAAAAATAGCAATAGTTTGATAAAGCGACTTTCTTAGCCTGCATCCGTAACAATATAATAGCATAGTATTTATCTTTCGTCGGATTGAATAGGTTTGTATTAAAGATAGCACCACAAATACACAAAGCAAGAAAGTATAAATAGATTCGATTCACTCCCATATCCATACTACGAAGTGGTAAAAAAAGGATGATGAATACGTAGAGAAGTTTGCCTAAGAATGTAGAAATAACTTCAAACATGAAACCATAAAAAAGCACAATAATTTTCAGCCAGTCCTTTGAAAAAATAGTATCCGGAATCAGGCTTCCAATCCACGGTAATGACATGAGGTTAGAAACAAATCCATTGGTACGATAGGTGTTCCGTAGTTGATAGGTTATCGAAAAATATTTGAAATATTCCTTCATCTTAAACACCTTCATGACTTAGCAATGAGATAATATAATCTTTTTGTGATTGCATATCTTGGTAGGCTACCGGTTGTAAACTCCCATCTGTAAGCAAAACGATTTCATCGCATAAATCTAATGCAAGTTCCATGATATGTGTAGAAAAAATAATAATTCGATCTTGCTTCATCGCTCGTAATAGGCGTTTCATTTCCTCCGCAACGACTACATCAAAGCTCGTCAACGGTTCATCCAATAACAATACGTCCGGTTTCGAAATAAAATAGATTAACATTTGAATTTTATTTTTCATCCCATGAGAAAAATCTTTCAACAGACGATCTTGGTCCTCAGGTAAAATGTTTACCCACGATAAATACGTTTCAACGGATTGCACATCTTTCAACTGATCTTGGTGTACATCCAAATAAAATTTTATAAATTCACGTGCTGTTAAAAAATCAGGTACGACTGGTGTCGATAATACATAGCCAACACGATCTGCATTGCAAGCAATACGCTCGTTTGCTGTTTCTATATAAATACTTCCACCATCCAATTGGATATCTTCATTGATGCAATTAAATAGCGTTGTTTTTCCAGCTCCATTTCGTCCTAGCAAACCGTAAATCTTGCCTTTTTCAAATCGGAAACTAGCTTGCTTTAAAACCTGCTTTTGTCCAAAGTCCTTTGAAATCTCATTAATTACCAAATTCATCGCAATTTCCCCTGTTTCTTACCGTATTATATCACAAATTAAAATCTCTTGTGAAATAAAAAAAACTCACTATCGTGAGTCTTTTACCTGGCAACGTGCTATTTTCACTGGGGCCAGGCCCAGCTATCGTCGCCGCTAAAGTGCTTAACTTCTGTG
>JBOFMT010000106.1:0-1057 GCA_051658525.1 Erysipelotrichaceae bacterium
CGATTATCGTAGAAATACAACCCTGTTACAGCATAATTCGATTTGGGTTGCGCTGGTTTTTCTTCAATGGATACTACCGTTCCATCGGCATGAAATTCAACAACACCGAAACGTTCCGGATCTGCTACATGGTAACCAAACACCGTTGCGCCATGTTCTTTTTCAGAAGCGTGTTGCAACGCTTTTCGCATCCCACTACCGTAGAAAATATTATCACCTAAAATCATTGCTACATTATCTTCACCGATAAACTCTTCCCCAATAATGAATGCTTGAGCCAATCCATCTGGGCTCGGTTGTTCTTTATATGATAATGAAATCCCAAACTGAGAGCCATCACCCAGCAACCGTTTGAATTGAGGTAAATCTTGTGGTGTTGAAATAATTAATATTTCACTGATCCCCGCCAACATTAAAGTAGACAAAGGATAAAAAATCATCGGTTTGTCATAAACAGGGAGCAATTGCTTGCTAGTTACTAAAGTAAGTGGATACAAACGTGTTCCAGATCCACCAGCTAAAATAATTCCTTTTCTTTTTTTCATATGTAGTTACGTGTTCGTTCTTGATCATCAATACGAACTTCCTTTCTTCAAAATTATTAATAAATTTTTATAAATCAACAATCTGCGGTTTCTGTGTCAAATTGTGCAGAAAACAGTAAATATAATACTACTGTGAAGCCAGAAAATGAAAGTAAAAATGGGTTGGTTTGAACAGTGAGTGCAAATGCTATCACCAAGAATGTCCAGTTTGCAAAGGTAAGAATACTTTTCTGTTTA
This sequence comes from Erysipelotrichaceae bacterium, assembly GCA_051658525.1. Classification (GTDB taxonomy): domain Bacteria; phylum Bacillota_I; class Bacilli_A; order Erysipelotrichales; family Erysipelotrichaceae; genus JBOFMT01. The sequence continues at coordinate 783 of JBOFMT010000106.1, forward strand.
AAACAGGAAAGTAAGAATGTTAATAAGACTCCCAACCAAACTCCGATACCTACCACACCAATTTTCATCAATAACGCAAACAATGTCATTTCATAAGAGAATGGTGCGACGGTTGAGCGTTGATACCCATCCGCTACAGAACCATATCCCTGACCAAACACAGGTGCTTGTTCCCATGTTTGCAATAGATACGGTATTTGTTCTAATTTGATGGTATTGGAAACATTCGAAGATTCCCATTCAATTTGATCATTTTCATCTTCAAATTGTGGATT
>JBOFMT010000107.1:0-1671 GCA_051658525.1 Erysipelotrichaceae bacterium
GTGCTACGACGATTTTCATCGCTATAGCGCTCTAAGCTGATGCAGTGGTAAAAATCGTTCCAAATCTTTACGTTTACGGTTTTTGATTTCTTCATCTACCTCTGTTACTGCTTGGTTCATTAAATACACTAAGATACCACGCATTGAGGTTAAACGATTTTCAGCTTGATCTAAAATAATTGAATACGGAGCATCCATTACTTCATCACTTACTTCTTCATTTCTTGTTGCTGGTAAACAATGCATAAATTTAGCATGTGGAGTCGCTTTTGCCATCATTTGAGCATTGACTTGATATTTTGGATAGAAGACACGCATGCGCTCTTCCTCTGAAAGTTCAGCTTCATATAACCCATACCAAACATCGGTATAAATAAAGTCCGCATCTTTTAGGGCTTCGTCTACATCTTCCGTAATTAGGAAACTTCCACCACTCGTTTCACAATTGGCTTTCGCAATTTCAATATGATGTGGATTTAGTTGAAACCCTTGTGGTCCAAACTGTACAAAGTTCATACCCATTTTTGTAGTGATCATCATTAAAGAAGCACATACTTGGGTAGCATCTCCAACAAAGACTACTTTACAATCTTCTAGTTTTTTCCCTTCAGGTAAGTGTTCCATCATGGTACAAAGATCTCCCATCTCTTGCGTTGGATGATTATAATCACTCATCGCATTGATGACAGGAATGCCTGCAACACTAGCAAAGCGTTCTACGGAATCATGTCGTTCTACCCTTGCCATGACAATATCAACCAGTCTTGATAATACGCGAGCCGTATCTTCTACCGACTCATGAGAACCTAGCTGAATTTGTCCTGGTGCTAAGTACTGTGCATGTCCCCCCAGTTGTTCCATTGCCGTTTCAAAACTAACACGTGTTCTTGTTGAAGATTGTTGGAAGATCATCCCCAATGTTTTGTGTTGTAATAATTGGGGATAGTAACCCGCTTTGATGCAAGCTTTGATTTCGAGTGATAACTTTGCGATGATCAACAACTCCTCTTTCGTATACGTTTGTGTATCAATATAATGTCTCATGGTATCATACCCTCCTGTAGGTAACAGTGACCTGTTGTTACCTCAAGTATACAAATATAACTATGTGAAAAAAATCACCCAAATGGTGATTTATCTCAACTTTTATCAGTTTTTACCCTAAACTTTTCTAAACTATTGCGTTATTACTACCTAATTACATCATTTTGTGTTATGAATGTAGTATAGGAGGAATCATATATGGACCTTTCACTCTTTGCATTTAATATTCTATTAACCACCATGTATACCACTATTATCATTGTTAGTATTGCAGCCTATTTAATGAACAAGCATAAGGTATTCTTACTCATCTCAATCATTTTTGCTTGTTACCTATTTGATAATACCTTAAACTTTACCATTGAACTGTTTCCTATGTTAAACGCGACCTACACAAGCATGTATTTAAATTCCCCTATTTCTAAAATCTTACAATACAGTGCGATTTGTTATTGCTTTTTAGCAATCTCTAGAGAACTTACCTTTACTAAAATTGGATTTCAAGAAACGATTATTTATATTGTTCTTGTCGTTTGTATGTTGTGTAGCCCCGTGTTGTTACCAGAACCTCTCGCATCTACTATTTTTTATAGTGTAGTCCAATGCTTCAATATTTACATAGCTTTT